>NZ_QKAP01000146.1 GCF_003247215.1 Malonomonas rubra
CGAATTGCGTTGTTGTTTCTGGCAACGTTAGTACTGCTCAGTTCGTCTTCAGTGTTCCTGTTAGCAGCGGTCACCGGTGATTGTGTCAATTGCCATACCATGCATAACAGCCAGGACGGCAATACTGTTGTCGACACTTCAGACAACAGCAATGTCGCACAAATGAACCTGCTCACCTCCGACTGTCTTGGTTGCCATACTAACCCCAACGGCAACCAGACGATTCTGAACATCGGCACTGGAAATACTTCGCGAGTACCGATCGTGTTCACCGCTTCAGCGCCGACATATCCCCCCGATGGTTCCACCAGCTCAGCTCTCGCCGGAGGCAACTTCTATTGGGTTGCCAAAGAGGGCGATCAGTTCGGACATAATGTTTATGGGTTGAGGGGCGGAATCAACGAAGCCGACAGTAATTTAAGGGTTGCTCCTGGCGGATTCTCCTGCATGGGTGATTGCCACGCAACTCTGGCGACTCCGACCAGCGGTTGCCGTGGTTGTCACTTCCCTGCGCACCATGCTGACGATGGCGACCCGAATGATGCTGTTGACAGTGGAGATGGTTGGTATCGTTTCCTGAGTGGTGTTACGATGTTGACCAACCGCAACACCGTACAGAGCTTACGTGAAGAGTTGCTCGCCCAGCCGGCTGTTTCCGGGATCGAAGACCCCGATTGGGAACAAAACCCGAACGCTCATCACAATGTTTATAAAGGCACCACAACAGCTTATCAACATGCTGAGGGAGAAGACATGTATCCCGGCTCTGTTGCCGATAACAGCATCGGCGCATATTGCAGTGGCTGTCACTCCAACTTTCACCATGAAAATGGATATGCCGAACCGGGAGGTGGAATGGGGAGCCCGGGAGCCTGGATTCGCCATCCTTCCGATGTCGTCATCCCAAACGAGCGCGAATATGCGTACGCGACAACCTACGATCCACTGGCGCCAGTAGCTTTAACCAACCTGGGAGCCGGATCGATTTACGGTACCGAAGTCAATGTCGGCTCGGATGTGGTTACCTGTATCTCTTGTCACCGCCCGCACGGTTCCCCTTATCCCGATATGCTGCGTTGGGATTACATGAACGACTGCAATACCGGTGTGGCTGCGACAGTTGAAAATCCCTGCGGCTGTTTCTCATGTCACACGGGCAAGGACTAAATCTGAATCTAAATAGGAAATCTGTCAAATAAAATCTAACTGCAAAATAAGGGTGCCCAGATGGTCAGGGCTCTGATTGGGGAGGTAAAAAATGAAAACAAAAATAGTTGTATTCTTAAGTTTAGGACTCATGTTATGTGCCGGGAGCGCATTAGCGGCAGTGAATGGCTCTTGCGTGGAATGCCACACCATGCACAACAGCCAGGGGGGCTTGTCGATGCGTTTCGATAGCACAGAACTTACTGGTGCTGCTGCCCTGCTGCGGGCGGGTAGCTGTACTGGGTGTCATGCTGATGCAACACGCAATACCAATATCGATACTTCTGCAGGTCCCGATTACACTCTCATCCCACAGGTCGATGGGCAATTTTACACCGAGCCTGGGACTACTGGTAATACGCTGGCAGGTGGTACTTTTCATTTTGTGGCGAATGATAAAACGACTGGCCACAATATTGTCGACCTAAGCGAATTTGGCCACGCCGTCGACTTGACTTCTCCTCCCGGCTATGATGTGACGATTGCTCAGTCGGTCGGACTCCCTACAACATGGGGTGCCTTAACCTGTGCCGGGGTAAACGGTTGTCATGGAGAGCATTCTGATGCCTTTAATCAGCCCCTCTCCAAGTTTGGTGCAATCAGTGGCGCGCACCACGAGAGCGACGCGACGATTGATGGCACAACTGTTGGCAAAAGCTACCGCTTTTTGAAGGGAGTTTTAGGTGTAGAGGACGATGACTGGGAAGGTGATGCCGATGCGGATCACAATGTTTACCATGGTGTCGATCGTCTGGCGGCTGGTGCCAACGAGGTTGATAGTGGAGCAACGATCAGTTCTCTTTGTGGTCAGTGTCATGGCAAATTTCACAGCAGCGAGAACAATAATGTTGGCGAAGGAGTGATGTCCAATCCTTGGCTGCGTCACCCAACTGATATCGACATGATGATGCTCGCAGGTACCTCAGAGTATGCTGCTTATGAGTATGACATGCAGGCTCCGGTAGCTGCCAACTTGACAGTTACCGTTATGACGACTTCTGCTGTCGATAGCGATTATCAGCAGAAGATCGTTACCTGTGTTTCTTGCCATCGCGCTCATGGTTCTCCCTATGAAGACTTGTTACGTTGGAGTTATGCGGGGATGGATGCAGGTACTGCAGGTGCGACGGCTGGCACTGGTTGCTTCCTCTGCCATACATCAAAAGACGGTGTTGAGCCGGCCGTTATTCCGTAATTCATTTTCTCTATTGTGAAAATGGCCAACCCATTTGGGTTGGCCATTTTTTTGGACGTGTGAATAGTTTATTTTCATAGTGGTGGAATAGTTTGCTTGTTATTTTTCTATGTTTTTCGGTTCTATCCACAAACAAAAGATGGGGTTGATCAAGATCGTCCCAGATGGTTCTTCGAAGCTGCTTATATGATTTTTGTATATTCCTGTAGGAATATGCTAGAGTACGTCGCTTGCCGGGGGGAGGGGGTTGACATTGATATTGGTTTCTATTAATATTGGTTTCTGTTAACATTTGTAACGTCTTATGGTTAAGGAGTCTCTGTGGCAAAGCGTTTTACAGTCATGATCGTTCCCGATGGTGGGGAGAAAATTCGCCGAATTCATGTTCGGCGTTGGGTTATGACCTGTGCCCTGACGGTTACTTTGCTCTGTGTTGGTCTTCTTTCCTTTCTGACATATTGCCAATTTAATAACGAATTTGAAAAGTCTGAACTGCAAAGGTTGCGTCTGGTTAACGGCCAGCAGCGATACGATCTGCAACGGCTTAGCCTTGATGTTGAATTGATGCGTGATGAATTGGCCCATCTGGCTGAAACGGAAGCCAGAGTTCGTCAGTTGGCGGACGTTGAAAGTTCACCCAAGGCACTTCCGGTTGCTGTCGGCGGAATTCCCGATGGTGGCACCATCGGAGTTGTTGATGAGATCCAACAGCAAATTAACCGGTTGCAGGTTGCCATCGATCTCCGTCGGCAAAGCCAGGAGGATGTACGTAATCTGCTGAACGATAAAAATTCTCTCAGCCGGGCAACACCGATGGGTTGGCCGACGAAAGGATGGATCACTTCCTACTTCGGCATGCGCCAGATTCCGATCGGAAAGGTCGGCAGAAGAATCCACGAAGGTCTCGATATCGCCGCGAATACGGGCACACCGGTTTTTGCCACCGGAGATGGGGTCGTAGCTCGAGTCGAATACTCGAAGAGTTACGGTAAGGCGGTTATTATTGATCACGGCTATGGCTATCGTACGCTTTATGCCCACAATTCGAAAATTCTGGTCAAGCGTGGTGCGCGTGTGAAGCGAGGGACGAAAATTTCTGAAGTCGGCAATACCGGTCTTTCGACGGGACCGCATGTTCACTATGAAGTACAGTTGAACGGTGTTCCGATCGATCCCCGTAAAACCCTTTAGTCGCAAACACTCTTTCTCTTTTATTTTGTTCTTTTTTGTTGTTGCGTTTCTATACCGTTTGTTGGCTGTCACAAGGCCCATAATCTCAGTGTTTTAGCTCTCATTGTTCTTGTTCCCTTCTCTTTCTCTATGCTACTATGCCGGCCATTGTGGGTGCTTTTGTTTTGGTCGTCGTTCTAGTGATAATTGTTTTAATAATTTAATAATTTCCTGTGGTTAAGTTGCAGGTGTCGGAGTTTGATTAGAAAATGATCGGTGGTTTACTAAAAATAATTTTCGGTAGTAAAAACGAGCGGGTACTAAAGCGGCTTAAGCCACAAGTTGCCCGGATTAATGCGCTTGAAGAAGAGTTTGAAGCGTTAAGCGATGAACAGCTTCAGGCGAAAACAATTGAATACCGCCAGCGGCTGAATGATGGCGAAACTCTCGATCAGTTACTGGTAGAAGCTTTCGCTACGGTGCGCGAAGCGAGTAAGCGGGTCCTTGGCATGCGCCACTTTGATGTGCAGTTGATCGGCGGTATGGTACTCAACTCGGGCAAGATCGCCGAGATGAAAACCGGCGAGGGGAAAACCCTTGTTGCAACCTTGGCCTGCTACCTGAATGCGCTCAGCGGCAAGGGTGTGCATGTCGTTACGGTCAACGACTATCTGGCTAAACGGGATGCCGAGTGGATGGGGAAGCTCTACCGCTTTCTTGGTCTCTCGGTCGGCTGCATCGTGCACGGTTTAAACGATGCAGAGCGCAAGGCAGCTTACAGCTCTGATATCACTTACGGCACTAACAACGAGTTCGGGTTTGACTATTTACGGGACAATATGAAGTTCGATCTCGAGGAGTATGTGCAACGGCCATTGCACTATGCCATTGTTGACGAGGTCGATTCGATCCTGATCGACGAGGCCCGGACGCCATTGATTATTTCCGGGCCGAGTGAAACCTCCAGTGATCTCTATCAGCTGGCGGACCGTCTTATCCCCCGACTGGATAAGGGGGAAACGACTGAGGAGCGGGACGGTAAAATAGGCCAGACGATCAAAAGGCATACCGGTGATTATACCGTTGACGAAAAATCCAAGTCGGCGGCCCTGACGGAAGAAGGTGTCACCAAGGTCGAAAAGATGTTGAATATAGACAATCTCTACGAGCCGCGCAACATGAACCTGCTGCACCACATCAACCAGGCCCTGAAGGCACACGCTCTATTTAAGCGGGATGTAGATTATGTGGTGAAGGACGGTGAAGTACATATTGTTGATGAGTTCACCGGGCGTTTGATGCCAGGTCGGCGGTGGAGTGACGGTTTGCATCAGGCGGTTGAAGCGAAAGAAGGTGTCAAGATCGCCAGCGAAAACCAGACCCTGGCGAGCATCACCTTCCAGAACTACTTCCGCATGTATGAAAAACTGGCCGGGATGACCGGTACCGCAGATACCGAAGCGGTTGAGTTTAACGAAATTTATAAGCTGGATGTTTCTGTCATCCCAACCAACAAGCCGTTGCTGCGTCAGGATATGTCTGATGTTATCTACAAGACGGAAAAAGAAAAATTTCTGGCTGCCATTGAGGATATTGCTGAATGCCACAAGGATGGGCAACCGGTGCTGGTTGGTACCATCTCCATCGACAAATCGGAGGTGCTCTCAACTTTGTTGAAAAAGCGGGGTATTCCACATAATGTCCTTAACGCTAAGCAGCACGAACGGGAAGCCTATATCGTCGCCCAAGCTGGCCGTAAGGGCGCGGTAACCATTGCCACCAACATGGCGGGTCGTGGTACCGATATCGTGCTCGGCGGTAACCCGGAGATGATGGCGCAAGCCGAAGCGGCTAACGCGGCCGATCCAGAAACTTGTTTCCAAGAGGTGTTACCCAGTTACCAAGAACGGTGCAAGCTTGAAAAACAGGAGGTTCTCGATGCTGGTGGCTTATATATTTTGGGCACCGAGCGGCATGAATCCCGGCGGATCGACAATCAGCTGCGTGGTCGTTCCGGGCGGCAGGGAGATCCAGGGAAAAGCCGTTTTTATCTGAGCCTTGAAGATGACCTGTTGCGGATTTTCGGCTCCCAGCGGGTCGCTTACGTGATGGAAAAATTGAAGATCCCGGAAGGTGAACCGATTGAACACGGTATCATCAGTAAGGCGATCGAGAATGCGCAGAAGAAGGTCGAAGCCCATAACTTCGATATTCGGAAGCATCTGCTTGAGTATGACGATGTCATGAACCGGCAGCGTGAGGTGATTTACTCTCAGCGCCGTGAGGTGTTGGGTGGAGACGAGTTGAAGGAGACCATCCTAGGGATTTGTGCCGATACGGTTGAGGATATCATCGCTACTTTCTGTCCGGACAAAACTTCTGCAACGGAATGGGCTTGGGATCGTTTGACCGAAGATTTTGCCAATCAATTTGCATTTTTGCCGGATTACTCTTCTGTCGATCGGTCAACCGTCAAGCGGGCTGATTTGGAACAGTTGCTGAAACAGCAGGTTGAGGGCCGCCTTGAATATAAAGAGGAGGATTTTACCCCGCCGTTGATGAAGCACCTGATGCGGGTGCTGCTATTGCAGGCGATCGACTCGCAGTGGAAAGATCATTTGCTTTCGGTCGATCATTTAAAAGAAGGGATCGGTCTGCGTAGCTATGGGCAGAAGAATCCGAAAGAAGAATACAAGCGAGAAGCATACAGCCTGTTTATTGAGATGATGGGGCGTATCCGGCAGGAGGTTCTTCAGAAGCTATTCCGCGTACAGCTAGCGCGGGAAGAGGAAGTAGAGCAGATGGAGGCTGAGCAGCGCAAGCAGCAGGTTTCACTGAATCGTGTCGGTGGGGAAGATGAAGGTCGCAAACCATCGGTCCGCGAACAAGATAAGGTCGGCAGGAATGACTCTTGCCCCTGCGGCAGCGGCAAAAAATACAAAAAGTGCTGCGGTAAGTAGGGTAGTGAAACGGGTGAAGCGATGACGGAACAACCACAAGTCGATCCTGCGATTCTGCTGATAGATGATGTCCCGCTGATTCTGGATTTATTGCAAGATGTTCTGGAAAGTAGAAACTATCGGGTGATCCGTTCGGAGACCGGGAATCAGGTGACTGAAATTCTGGATCGGGAGGACATCGCATTGGTATTCTGCGATGTCTCGTTGCCTGATATCAACGGTGTTGAAGTGCTGCGGATGATCAAGCAGCATACCCCTGAAGTTCAGGTCATCATGATCTCCGGGCAGCAGGATTTTATCGTTGCCCGTCAGGTTTTGCGAGAGTGCGCCCTCGATTATCTGATTAAGCCTTTTTCCCAGGAAGAGGTTATGGAGGCGGTCAAGCAGGGGTTTAGCGCCTATCGTCACGCCCTCAACCAGAGTCGGGCCCGGATGGAGGCACAACGGCGCATGGCCGATCTGGTTTTACTGAAAAAGATCGGCGAGACTGCTAGCACCGGCAGTGATCTGCAGGAGCTGTTTGATCTGATTCTTGATTCGATCGTTGACTCGGCTGACGTTGAAGTTGCGTCATTGATGTTAGTGGAGGACGATGGCCTCCTGCACATCGCTGCGGCGCGTGGTTTGTCTGATGAGATTATCAGCACAGTCCGGGTTGCCGCCGGAGAAGGGATTTCCGGTCATGTACTGGCAACCCGGGAACCAGTTCTGATCTCCAACCTAGATCATGACAGCCGTTTTAAGAGCCATGTTTCCGGTGAGCGTTACAAGGACCAATCGTTGCTCTCGGTGCCGATCATTGTTCGAGACGATATTGTCGGTGTCATCAACGTCAACAACAAACGTTCTGGTGAATCATTCGATCTTGAAGACCAGAATTTGCTGATGGCGATTGCCAACCAGGTTGCCTTGGCGATGGAGAACTTCGAGCTGGTCAACAGCCTGCGAGCGCAAGCGGCGACCCTGGAGCGCACCAACGACGAGTTGGTCCGGATGAATCGAGCGCGGACCCGGTTGGTTTGCAACCTATCCCATGAGCTGAAGACGCCGTTGACCTCGATTCTGGGGTATGTCGACCTGTCCCTGACTTTTTACGAGAAGTTAACCGAAGAAGAGTTTAAGGATCACCTTCGCTTGGTGCGTGAGGAGGGGGAGCGCCTGGAAAAGCTGATCACCGGCATGTTGCGCCTTTTCTCGATTGAATCGGAGCGTGAGGTCTGGCGCTGGAAGTCATTCGGGGTCCCTTGGCCGGTGGCGGATTCTTTCCAGCACTACAACAAGAAAATGACGGCCCGCAGTCTTGAGGTTGACATCGATATTGAGGAAGATCTGCCGGAGGTTTACGGCGATCAGGAGAAGTTCGGCATGGCCTTCAACAGCCTGATCGATAATGCCGTAAAATTCAACCGGGATGGCGGCAAGGTGCGGGTTAAGGCCGCATCACGGATGTTCGATGGCTTGGAATATGTCTATCTGCAGATCTTCAACGAGGGCCAGACGGTGCCTCTGGAGGCACGTAACACTATTTTTAATTCTTATACCCAGTTGGGCGATATCGATACCGAAAAACCTCATGGAGTAGGCATCGGCCTCGCCTTGGTCAAAGTTGTTGTCGATCGGATGAAGGGGGATATCTTCCTTGAAGAGGTCGAGGGGGAAGGGACTTGCTTTGGTATGTTGCTGCCGACCGAAGCGACTTACAATCAGCTTAAAGGTTAGATGATGAGTTTTTTTGATATTCCGGCGGGATACCGCTTTACGGGGATGGCCAGCGGCATTAAAAAATCGGGCAAACTAGACTTGGCCTTGATCTATTCGAATCAACCTGCGCGGGTCGCGGGTGTGTTCACCCGCAACAAGGTGGTAGCGGCCCCTTTGCAGCTCACCCAACCGCGAGTCACGGCCGGATTTTGTCAGGCTGTGCTGGTTAACAGTGGCAATGCCAATGCCTGCACCGGCGAGGCAGGTTTACAAATTGCCAGAGAGACCTCTGCGATACTGGCAAGGGAACTGTCAATCGCCGAAGATTTGGTTGCCGTTGCTTCAACCGGCGTCATCGGCGTGCAGATGCCGATTGCGCCTTTTGCTCAGGGAATTCCTAAGTTGGTTAAAACGCTAGCTGCAGACCAAGTCACAGTTGTTGCCGAAGCGATCATGACCACCGATGCGTTTACCAAGGTGGCTTCGGCGAAAGGGGATGGTTACTCGGTGCTTGGTTTGGCCAAGGGCGCTGGGATGATTCATCCGAATATGGCCACTATGCTTGGTTTTGTCATGACTGATGCCAAGGTTGCGCCTGAGTTGCTTGATAGCGCACTGCGCCGTGCGGTTAAGAATAGTTTTAATTCGATTACGGTTGATGGTGATACTTCGACCAACGATTTGGTGTTGCTTCTGGCGAACGGCGCTGCGGGTGGAGAAGAGATTCAGCCGGGGAGCGAGGTCGCCGAGTGCTTCTGTCAGTATCTCGACCGAGTCCTGCTGGATCTGGCGAAAATGATTGTTCGAGATGGCGAAGGAGCAAGCAAACTCGTGGAAATTCGGGTGACCGGTGCCGCATCCGAAGAGGAGGCGAGGACAGTTGCAAAATCGGTCGCAACTTCTTCATTAGTTAAGACGGCTTTTTTTGGTGAAGATGCCAACTGGGGGCGGATTATTGCTGCAGTCGGCTACTCAGGCATTGAGGTTGACCAGAATAAGATTGATATCAGGTTCAACCAGATTCTGGTTGTCAGAAATGGTTTATCAACCGGCCCGGAACTGGAAGCAGAGGCGACCGATGTTCTCAAACTGGATGAGTTTGTCGTTAGTATCGAGCTAAACCAGGGGGAGGCGGTCAGCAGTTATTACACCTCTGATCTTGGCTACGAATACATCAAGATTAACGCTGATTATCGCACCTGATGATCAACCCTGCTCCTTTCATCGATCACACCCTGTTAAAACCGGATGCGACCGAGGCGATGTTTGCCGTTCTCTGCGAGGAGGCGGTGGAGTATGGCTTCGCGTCGGTATGCCTTCCGCCGGCTTTTGTTCCATTTGCCGTAAAGCGCCTGTACGGTTCCGAGGTCAAGGTCTGTACCGTCGTCGGTTTTCCCTGCGGTTATAACACGCTGCACCAGAAAGTTACTGAAACCTCTGAGCTGGTGGCTTTGGGGGCTGAAGAGATCGACATGGTCATTCCGGTCGGCAGATTGATTGAGCGAAATTTGCTTTTGGTAGAAGAGGAAATCTCCCAGATCGTGCTGGCGTCTGAACAGGTACCGGTAAAGGTGATTATCGAATGCTGCTATCTCGATGATGATTTGAAGCGACGGGCGACTGAAGTGGTGGTCAAAGCCGGAGCAGCGTATGTGAAAACCTCAACCGGTTTCGGTCCATCCGGAGCGACGGTTGCCGATGTGCGCTTACTGGCGGCAACCGCTGCTGGCCGGATCGGCGTGAAGGCGGCAGGCGGGATTCGTGATCTTTCTTGCTTCTGGGAAATGATCGCTGCTGGTGCCACCCGGGTTGGCACCAGTTCGGGTGTTAAAATAGTATCTGCATGGCACAAGTTGCAAAATTGTAAAGATTGATATGTTCCAGCGAATTGTTCTGATTGTTTTGGACGGAGTCGGCGTTGGCGCCTTGCCGGATGCGGCCGAATATGGAGATGAAACGGCCGCAACATTGCCGCATGTAGCAGATGCTGTCGGTGGCTTGGTGTTGCCGCAGATGGCCCGTTTGGGACTTGGGAAAATCGCTTCAATCGAAGGTGTCGAACCGGTGCCCGTTAACTGTGGCTATTGGGGTAAAATGGCAGAACAGAGTCCCGGGAAGGATTCGGTAACTGGGCATTGGGAGTTGGCCGGGGTGACCCTTGAGCAACCATTCGCGACTTTTCCCGACGGTTTTCCCGCAGAAATAATAAATGCCTTTACGGTTGCCACCAGGCTGGAGCCGCTTGGCAATATTGCTGCCAGCGGCACTGACATCTTGCTACAGCTGGGTGAGGAGCATCTGCAAAGCGGCCGGCCAATTATTTATACCAGCAGCGATTCAGTCTTTCAGATCGCAGCCCATGAAGAGGTCATTCCACCGGAGCAACTCTACGATATCTGCCGGATTGCTGAGAAGATTCTTTTGCCCTATAACGTTTGCCGGGTAATTGCCAGGCCGTTTATCGGAACCTCGGCGGACAATTTTAAACGTACTTCCGGGCGGCACGATTTCCCGCGGCGGCCAGCAGGGACAACCTTGTTAGAGAGACTCCAGCAGGCTGGTGTCGAGACTTTAGGCGTCGGCAAAATCAACGACCTTTTTGCCGGGCAAGGGTTGTCTAGAAGCTTTTCGACCAAAAATAACACTGAAGGAATGGAAAAGACCCTGCAGGTGTTTGGGAAAATTAAATCAGGTTTGCTCATGACCAATCTGGTTGATTTTGATATGCTGTACGGGCATCGTTTGGACGCTGATGGGTTTGCCGAGGCATTGCAGGCGTTTGATAATTGGTTGCCTCAACTTTATTCTAAGATGACTGATTCCGACCTGCTGATTGTGACGGCAGATCATGGTTGTGACCCCACTACTGAGGGAACCGATCATACCCGTGAATTTGTTCCTTTGCTGGTGTGGTCGCCTGTGTTGAAACAGTCAGGAAGTCTTGGGGTAAGACAATCTTTTGCTGATGTAGGCGCGACCGTTGCGCAAAACTTCCGGGTTGATTTGCAAGGGCAAAGTTTTCTTGCAGAGCTTAAGTGACCTTGGTTTTATCCGCCTCGCAGAAATAGGAGATAGTTTTGATGGGAAAGAAGAGATGTTTTTTGTTGGTGCTTTTCTGCCTCCTGTTCAGTTTTAAGGCCGCAGCAGAAGTTCATGTCGCGGATGCAGTGATTACTACTGGTATAGAAAACCAGATGCCGGTCGATAAGGTAGAAGTGTATCCTGCCGATTATGGCAAGCTGTTTTGCTTTACCAGAATTGTCGGAGCAGATCAGGATACATCGGTGACCCATGTTTGGTACTATCAAGATAACGAATTGGCGCGGGTTAATTTGCCTATCGGTTCGGCAGATTGGCGGACATATTCTTCAAAGCGTTTTTTGCCGCAATGGGCAGGGCAATGGAAGGTTGTGGTGTTTTCTGAAGACGGACGTGAACTGAAAACGATATCGTTCGCGCTGGAATAAAGTTGGAATAATAAAAAAGGCGGCCCAGGCGGGCCGCCTTTTTTATTATTTGATAAGTATATGTTACTTCTT
>NZ_QKAP01000104.1 GCF_003247215.1 Malonomonas rubra
AGCTCACTTCCTATCGCTTCCTTCAGACCCTGCCGTTGCCAGCAACGCCCTTGCGATTCGGATTGTCTTCCCCCTGATCGGGGCGACGCTTGCTTCTTTCAGCAAGCCGGGTTTGCCAGCTCCGCTGGGCAAACAACAAAACGGGTGGCCAGAAACGGCCACCCGCTATGCGGATATGGCAAGAGCTGATTACTGGATATCTCCATCCGGAACAACAAAAACCTCTACACGTCTATTCTGGGCCCTACCACTTTCAGTATCATTCGTGGCAATCGGTTCCAATTCTCCGCGCCCTTCCGTACCTAACCGCTGACGATCTATCCCACGGAGCATCAGGTATTCGGCAACCGCATTCGCTCGCCGCAACGACAAATCAAGATTATATTGTTCAGAACCTACACTGTCAGTGTGACCGACAACGACGATCTGCGTTCGCGGATAACGGTTCATGATATCGGCGATCTTATTGAGCGGAGAATGAAAGGTCGACTTGATGGTTGCAGAATTAGAATCAAATGAAACCTCACTATTCATTGTCAGCTTCAGAATCTCATTCTGTTGACGTTCAATTTCTATCTGATGCTGCGCCTGCTCATTAGCCAACTGCTGCTCGAATTCAGTTTGCTGCTTATCCATATAGGCTCCAGCTCCAGCACCGATCGCACCACCGGCGGCAGCCCCGACCAAGGCTCCGCTCAGCATGCCGCCCGTGCGATCATTCTTATAACCAATGATCGCCCCTGAAACTGCGCCAACCAAAGCCCCTATCCCAGCTCCTTTCTTGGTATTCTCGTGGGTGGTATTGGTGGCACATCCGGCAAGAAGAGCAACAACCACTACAAATACACTTAGCTTTTTCAGCATTTCAAACTCCTTCAGAAAAAAGGTCTCGTTACGATTACCATTCTGATTATAACGAGTAAAAATCAAAAGCAGAAGTTCTAAACAAAAAGAATGGGAGACCCGTTCAGGTCTCCCATTGAATAACAGCTATATCTGTTCTGCTTAGGCGATGCCAGCAGCTTCTTCCAGCATTGCGGTAGTAAGAGATTTTGGACGCTCAATACCGTAGCCAAGAGCGCGGTCCCAAGTGATGTTGGCGAGGCAGCCAAGTGCGCGACCGATACCGAACAGAACGGTATAGAACTCGTACTCAGTAACACCGTAATACCACTGGATGACGCCGGACTGAGCATCAACGTTCGGCCAGGGGTTCTTAGCCTTACCATGCTCGGTGAGAACTCCCGGAGCCACATCGTAGATCATGGCGACCAGCTTGAACAGCGGGTAGTCCTTGAGGCCCGGAGTGTTGAGGCAGAACTCGCGCTGCGAGGTGTAACGCGGGTCGGTCTTACGAAGGACGGCGTGGCCGTAACCCGGGATAACCTGACCGCTGTTGAGGGTCGCCCAGAGAGCTTCCTTGAGGCCTTCTTCGGTCGGCACTTCGCCGCCCAGTTTAGCCATAAAATTCTGGGTCCAGCGAAGAACTTCCTCGTTTGCCAGACCGTGCAGCGGGCCAGCCAGGCCGTTGATACCAGCGCTGTATGAGTAGTAAGCATCAGACAGTGCCGAAGCAACCAAGTGAGTTGTGTGAGCGGAAACGTTACCAGACTCATGGTCGGAGTGGAGGATGAAGTACATCCGGGCAACATCCTTATACTCGTCAGTCTGACCGATCATGTGAGCAAACTGACCGCCCATATCCAGTTCCGGATCGGGAGCGATATGGGTGTCGCCTTTGTACTTCATGCGGTAGATGTAAGCACCGATGGGACCGAGGCGAGCCATCAGGGTGTTAGAATCTTCGTACATATCTTCCCAGCAGGTCATCTTGTTGAATTTACCTGCGGCGTAGTTCTGAGCGAAAACGGACTCACGCTGCATAGCGACGATTGCGGCGGAAAACATTGCCATCGGGTGAGAATCACGCGGCATTGCACGCAGCACGTCGATGACATACTCAGGAACAGCGGAACGCTGCTTCCAGTCCTCAACAACCTCCAGAGTCTGCTCCATGGTCGGAACATCACCGGTCAGCAGCAGGTACCAGAAACCTTCAACGTAGGGGTAATCACTACCAGGAACCTTCGGCAGAGCAGCGAAAGTCTCAGGAATCGTCATACCGCGGAAACGGATACCTTCCATCGGATCAAGGTAGGAAATATCGGTAACCAGGCACTTGATACCGCGGGCACCACCGATGGCCTGACCGATGGTAACATCGCCCAATTTAACATCGCTGCACTCTTTTACCAGCTTGGTGGTGCGAGGACGATGCTCCTGGATTTTCTTAAACAGGGTTTCTTTCAATGTCGACATACTCTCTCTCCTTTGTGGTGTTGAAAAACAGTTTGCGGATGCCCTGTGGGCAAAAAAGAGGAAAAGGTCCGCATCGCGGAAAAAACATAGCAACTGCCTGAAAACGCCCGCCCGAACGGTTTCGTTAGCGCAGTTTTTTTTGGAATCTTAGAAAACATTCAGCTAGCCGACATGCTCGGCTCAAAAAAAACCTTCCGTCACTTAAAATTCCAAATGTTGTTCTAACAACTCATTCCTACCTTGTCAAGCGTATTTTGTATACAGTATCCCCATCCATAGAAGATCTAATCAGACCCTACCGGTAAGCTATTTTTTCTCTTGATTTATATATCAGCATCGCTAAAATGCCCAAATATTATGCAAATCATTTCCCCTCGTATCGGCTCACTACAGCTTGAAAATCAGCTTATCCTCGCACCGATGGCCGGCATCACAACCCTGCCGTATCGACGGATCATGAAGATTTTCGGTGCCGCTTTGGTTTACTCCGAAATGGTCAGTGCCAACGGCCTGATCCGTGACGGAAAAAAAACACGCGAATTGTTGGTCAGCTGCCAGGAAGAGGCTCCTCTCGGCATACAATTGTTTGGTGACGATCCCGAAGTCCTTGCTGAGGCAACCTCGCTGATCGCCGACCAGTGTGCCTTGCTCGATATCAACATGGGCTGCCCGGTAAAAAAAGTCATTCGCAGCGGAGCAGGCAGTGCACTACTGAAGGATCCTGATCGTGTTGCCCGGATCACCCGCGCGGTCAGAGCAGCATATTCGGGTCCACTGACGGTAAAAATCCGTTCCGGGTGGGATGTTAACCGTATCAATTATGTAAAAATTGGTAAAATTGCTGAACAGGAAGGTGCTGACGCGGTCACCCTGCATCCCAGGACACGCAGTCAGGCCTTCGGAGGAAAAGCCGAGTGGCGGCAGATCGCTGAGCTGAAACAGGCATTGCAGATTCCGGTCATCGGCAGCGGCGATATCTTTTCTGCCACAGATGGCATTCGGATGCTCGAACAGACCGGCTGTGACGCAATCATGATCGGTCGTGGTGGCTACGGAAACCCATGGCTGCTCCGCGATATTTTATTATTGCTGACTGGGAAACCACTGCCCAGCGTAACTCCTTCGGAGAAAAAACGGGTCGCCCTGCAGCACCTGCACTGGCATCGTGAGCAATTTGGCGAACGAAAGACCCTTTTCGAGATGCGCAAACATCTCTGCTGGTACGCACGTGGCTTGTCAGGTGCCAGCCATTTCCGCGCAGAACTGCAGAAAGCGAACGATCTGTCACAGCTGATCGCGCAGGTTGAATTTTTCTTTAACAAGGTAGACAACGATGCCAACTAAAAACCGGCCATCCTCACGCGAATATGCCATGATATTGGAAAATATAGAGGATGCCGTCATCGCTCTCGACCAACAGGGAATCATCAGCCTGTTCAACCCTGCCGCACAGAATTATATCGGCATGTCTGAAAAACAATGTATTGGGCGCCTCTTCTTCGAACGATTCGGCCACCAGAAAATACTTTGTAAACTGGCACGTACCACACTAGACAAGGGTCGCTCCATATCCGACCACGAAGCTGTCGTGCTACGTATGCCGGGAACCAAACCGCGTCCGGTCAGCACCACTGTTTCGCCGATCTTCGCCAGCAATGGTGTCCAGCAGGGAGCAGTCATGATTCTACGTGACCTGACCCAGGTCCGCACCTTGGAAGAGACCCTGAAGCGGGCCGATCGGCTGTCGATGGTTGGGACCATGGCTGCTGGTTTGGCCCACGAAATCAAAAATCCTCTCGGTGGCATCAAGGGGGCGGCACAACTGCTTCAGATGGAACTGGGCAAAGATAACGATCTACAAGAATATACCCAACTGATGATCCGTGAAACCGAACGGGTCAACCGCATCATCGAAGAACTTCTCGACCTGTCCCGACCGCGCAAACCTCAACCCGGAAAGGTCAATATCAGCCAAGTCCTCGATGAAATTGTCATGCTGCAAAAGCAGGCGGTTGCAGAGCGTGCTATTAGATTTAAACTGCATCTCGACCCGAGTATTCCCGATATCAGCGGTGACCGCGACCTGCTGGTCCGCTTATTCCTGAATCTGATTAAAAATGCCGGTGAAGCCTCTCCCAATGGCGGCAGGGTGAACATTGAAAGTCGTATCGACTCCGAGTACCATATGAGCTTTCCTGGAGCCAAACCAACCCCGATGGTGCTGATTACCATCAGCGACGACGGTCCCGGCATCCCACAGCAAAAGCTGGAACAGATCTTCACCCCCTTCTATACCACCAAGGACGGTGGCAGCGGCCTCGGCCTACCAATCTGCCAGAAAATCGTCACCGATCACGGCGGTTTCATGCAGTTTGTCAATCGCACGGAAGGCGGAACCGCCGTCAAGGTTTCCCTGCCCCTGATAAGCAACCGCGAAAACGAATCGAACATAAATTCATAAGGAAAAAGCCGATGTCGATTAATCGTATACTTGTTGCCGATGATGAAGAAAGTATCCGCTGGGTTCTTTCCCGGGCGTTGAAAAAAAAAGGGTTTACGGTGGATCTAGCGGAAGACGGCAAGCAGGCTCTCAGCATGTTCCGCAACAACCGCTATGATCTCGCGGTGCTTGATATCAAGATGCCCGGACTGCAAGGGCTGGAACTTCTCAAACAGGTCCAGGCAGACTACCCAGAGACTCTGGTGGTGATCATGACCGCAGAGTCGACCATGGAAAACGCCGTAGCTGCAATGAAAAACGGCGCCTACGACTACCTCACCAAACCATTTGACTTGGATGCCCTGGACGCCATCATTCTGAAAGCACAAAAAGCCGCCGAAGTCAGTGAACAAATCGGCCATCTAAAAGACGAACTTCAAGAGCAGTACAGTTTCGGGCGGACCATCATCGGCAACAGTCAGCCGATGCAGGAAGTCTACAAAACCCTCGGCCGGGTCGCCGGTTCGGATGTCACGGTACTGGTCACCGGTGAAAGCGGCACCGGCAAAGAACTGATCGCGCGGGCGATCCACTTCAACAGCCCGCGGCTAGGCAAGCCGTTTGTCGCCATCAACTGTGCGGCGATCCCGCGTGAACTCCTGGAAAATGAGCTGTTCGGCCACGAGCGGGGAGCTTTTACCGGCGCTACCGATCGCAAGGCAGGTAAATTCGAGCAGGCCAACGGCGGCACCTTGTTCCTTGATGAAATTGGCGACATGCCGCTGGAGCTTCAGGCAAAACTGCTGCGCGTTTTGCAGGAAAAAGAGATCACCCGGACAGGCGGCAGCCAAACAATGCAGATCGATGTCCGCATCGTCGCGGCAACCAACCAGAATATTGCCGAACTGGTCGAAAAGAAGCAGTTCCGCGAAGACCTTTACTACCGTCTCAACGTCGTACCGATCAGTCTTCCCGCGCTGAACCAGCGCAAAGACGACCTCCCGGCGCTGGTCGAATTCTTCCTTAAAAGAGCCCAAGATGAGCTCGGCGTAGGTCCCATCGAATGCAGCAAAGAGGCTCTTAACCTGCTCAAACGCCACAACTGGCCGGGCAACGTTCGCGAGCTGGAAAATGTCATCAAACGGGCCACTCTGCTCTCCCCCAACAGCATCCTGATGCCATCCGATTTTCCGGGTCTGCTCAGCACTCCGGGGAACAAGAACCAGGATGAATCGCTTGAGACCTTGGTTTTACGCAAGCTGGAGAGCTCTCTCGACCCGATGAACCTGCAAGAGTTGGACAATCTCTACGAAATGGTTCTTCATCAGGTGGAACGGCCACTGATCAACATTGTCCTGCAGCAGACCCGCGGCAATCAGGTACGCACCGCCGAAATACTCGGCATCAACCGCAACACTTTGCGCAAGAAGATTAAGACCCTAGAAATTGACGTTAAACGGGGCAGCTAGGCACGTATGCCAGTTTGCTAATGCTTGGGAATTTTTAAATGACTGACTCTCTCGTCATGATGGAACTGGCAATATTCATTTCAGCACCCCAGTTTAAACGAGAATCCGTGTCAGGACTTATAAGTCCCGTAATGTTTCCTTTGTGACATAAATCTCCCCATCATAGATCCCTTGGACATGTACATTTTGGGAAACAATGCTCCGCAGGTAGACAATGGTCCCTTTTTCTATTGCCTGCCCCGGCACCAGCAGTGGAATGCCCGGAGGATAAGGGGTAACAAGACCGGCCGAGGTCCTGCCGACAGCATTTTCGTAGCTGACACTTTCCCTGCTTCCGAAAAAAGCTTTAGCAGGAATACAATTCAAAGTAATTTTAGGCAGACCCTCCAGTTTCTTTTTCCTATTCCTGGCAACTGGAATAGAGACCTTTTTCTGATCCAACTTCTTCAAGGCGTTATAAAGACGGATGACTTTCGATCTAGTGCCTCCGAGAGTCAGAAGAACCAGCATGGTTGAATGAGTGTATTTTTCAATTTCAAGCCCGATCTCATCCAGCAGATAACGGTGAATCTCATTGGTGGAGTAATCAAGCTTGGAAACATCGATCAGAATCTTCAATGGATCATGCCCAACATTATCCTCTCTAAAATGAGGAAAGGCTTCCTGAAAATCCTCGATTCCGAGGATTTTAATGTAACAAAAGTTTTTCATCTGCTCCTTTAATTCGGCGACCTGCTGAAGCAGGTCTTTCAGAAGACGGTAGCCCTCCATTTCCAGCTGCTTATGGCAAACATCCAGTGAAGCGATAATCTGGTATTTAGGTGATGTACTGACATACATACTGTAAATTTCGTGAAAGAAATCAGCGTCAAAATCCGGATCGTTTACGTGGATATAACTGGCCTGCGAGAAAGCTGATACGACCTTGTGTGCGGAATGGGTAATATAGTCAGCACCTGAATCGATCGCAGAATAATAACGGAATTTCGGATGAAACAGAGAATAGGCAAACCAGGCTTCATCAATAAATACCTTAGTCCCCTTTTCGTGGGCCGCGGCGACTACCGCCCGGATGTCCAACAACAGGCCCTCGTAGGTACATCCGGTCAGTACGATCAGTTTCGCATCAGGATTATCCTCTATGGCTTTTCTGATCTCCCCAAGTGTTGGCGGTGCAAAAATGCCGTAGTCGGGATGAAGTACGCTGCTCAGGTATACCGGTTCAGCACCTGACTGCACTATGCCGTAATGCACAGATTTGTGGCAGTTTCTGTCTACAATAACCTTGTCTCCGGCTCTCAGTAAAGTCTGCAAAATCACCTTATTGGAGGTACTGGAACCGTTGGTGACAAAGTAGGTTTTGGTGACCTCAAAAGTGTAGGCTGCTGCTTCCTGAGCCTTCCCTATGGCGTTGGTCCCTTCTGCCAGAGAACCGAGCGACTCCACGGATACAGAAAGGTCTCCCACGAAGGCATTTCGTCCATAAAAGTGGTAGAAATCATTGATATATGGTGAATTTCTGAAGCTCAAACCACCGCAGTGCCCCGGGGTATGCCATGAATCATTGGTTTCAGTAATGTAATTTTTATAGGCTTTCCAGAACGGTGTCTGGGCACGATCATCAAAATCATTTAAAATATAGCCCAGTATGGACTCAGGGTCATGAATGATGTCATCGCGGAAAAAGAATGATTCAATATCAATCGATTCATCGATAATATTCAGCCCCTGATTTTCATTACCAAGAATATAGATCGGAACTGAGACTCGAATCTCCTTGATGGCTGAAATGATGTCCACGTTATTGCAGTGCGTCTTCTGCTTCTCTTCATTTATGTCTTCCCAGAATCCTTCTATGTCCCAGCTTAAAACGACTGCCTGAATGTCCGGATCGTTTTCAATCTGCCTGATTGCTGACGGTACTGTAGCCGCCTCGCTGATTTCAATCGTTATATCCGATCGTTCAAAATTATAAACAGCGCGGGCCATATTCTGGGTGATCTGGTCAAGCAATTCGCGATCATCTTCGATAACCAGAATTTTTAGAAGAGGCAGATTCATAGGGCAACTTTAATCCAGAACTGGATAATAGAAAGTGACAAAAATCCCCGAAATAGGAAAGTAAAAACATATATATTTTTCATGGACTTGTCATGCAGATTCAGCAGACATGAAATAGCTTCTTCCTGTCATCAATAGCCATCATCCCTCCGGCTCTGACTTTCAAACCTGGTGAACTCGCCCCGGAAGGTCAGGTTGACAGTACCTATCGGTCCGTTCCGTTGCTTACCGATAATGATTTCGGCATCCTTATCGTGCCCCTTATCGCAGCTGCCATCCCTTTTCTTGCAGGCATCGCAATAGACTGATTCCCGATAAACAAACATGATAACGTCAGCATCCTGTTCAATCGCCCCCGATTCCCGCAGGTCCGACATCATTGGCCGTCGATCAGTCCGACTTTCCAGCGAACGGTTCAACTGCGACAGGGCAATAACCGGCACATCGAGCTCTTTGGCCAAGGCTTTAAGGGATCTGGAGATTTCAGAAATTTCCTGCTGCCGGTTTTCGGTTGTGCTACCGCGCATCAACTGCAAATAATCGACCACGATCAGACCGAGGCCATACTCGGCCTTGACCCGCCGAGCCTTGGAACGAAGCTCCATAACCGAGATCGCCGGAGTATCATCGATAAAAAAGTCCGCTTCACTCAACTGCCCAGCCCCCATGGTCAGTTTCGGCCAGTCGGAATCCCCCAAGTGACCGGTCCGCAGCCGCCCGGCATCGACTTTGGCCACCGAACAAAGCATCCGTTGCACCAGCGACTCTTTACTCATCTCTAGCGAGAATACCAACGCCGGGACCTTGTTGCTGGCTTGGGTGGTGGCATATTCAACCACATTCAGGGCGAAAGCGGTCTTCCCCATCGAGGGTCGCCCGGCGATGATGATCAGATCACCTGACTGCATTCCGGCCGTCATTTTATCCAGATCCGCGTACCCGGTTGGCACCCCGGTGACAAGCTCCTGCCGCTCATAGAGTTTCTCAATCGTTTTGAAGGTGTCTTTCAGGATATCCTTGACCGAGGCATACGAGGGGCTGCTGCGGTTTTCGGAAATCTCGAAGATCGCCTTTTCTGCCAGATCGAGAATCATATCCATGTCGCCCCCCTCGTAACCACTGGTAGCAATCTCAGTCGAGGCAGTAATCAGCTTGCGGGCGATCGATTTCTCTTTCACCAACTTGCAGTAGTAGACAATATTCGCCGCGGTCGGCACATAATCGACCAGGGTCGCCAAATAATTGCTGCCACCAACATCCTCCAGCTCGCAACGCGTTTTCAGTTCGGTCGCCAAGGTTACCAAATCGGCTGGTTCGCCCCGTTCCGACAAACGGATCAGTGCCTGGAAAATCTTCTGATGGCTACCGCGATAGAAATCATCAGCCGCCAAATGCTCTACCGCCTTGTTCAGCGCATCGTTCTCCAACATAATACCGCCGAGTACCGACATCTCAGCTTCCAGATTCTGCGGTTGCAGACGCTGGCCGTGACTTTTTTCCATACCTTCACTCCTCAAACAAAAAGCTGCCCAGCAGAGTAACAGAAGAAATAAAAAAGGCTCAACCGTTTTCGGTTGAGCCTTTAAGTTGCCAAATTATTTTTGACCCGCTCGGGTTTAGCAGTTCGATCCTCAGTTGAATAAGGATCGGCTGGTCTGCGCCGCCTGTTGCTTCTCTCTGATCAACTTCAGGGTTTCTTGATCCTGCGATTCATGACATCTCTTATATTTGGCACCGCTACCACACCAGCAAAGCTCGTTACGTTGTGGCAAAGGATGCGGTGGAGCGAGCAGTTTTTCCTTTGTTTTTTTTCAAAAAAACCCAGTAGAAACATAATTTGCCTCCGTGAATACAAATTCAATATATTTAGATTTTGCGCTATCGATGTAAAGCCATTTTTACACAGACCATAAAAAAAGACGGAAGCCCCACCGGAGCATTCCGTCTTTTTTTCTTCTGACTTCATTGCTGACCTCAGGCCAGAACCAGATTCTTGCTCTGCAGGTCGACCTTGCGATAAAAGCAGGTCTCGCGGGTCTTGCCGGTCTCAGGATTTCTGGTGTGACAAGCACCGCCCCCCTGCGGTTCAACTTTGTAGATCAAGGCATCCTGATCGCAGTCGGTGAGAATCTCAACGATTTTCAAAAAATCACCAGAGGTTTCCCCTTTGGTCCAGAGTTCGTTGCGCGACGTTGACCAGAAAGTGGCCATCCCTTTCTCCAGGGTCGTCTCATAGGCCTGCTGGTTGACATATGCGAGCATCAGCACCCGGCCATTTTTGACATCCTGAACTATCGCCGGCACGAAACCACCCCGCTTTTCGAAATCAATACAAACTTCGCTACCTTCTTCGAGCATTTTCTTATCCATCATTCTTCTCCTAGAATTTATTCGCTTTGACCATATCCTGGGTAAATACTTTCGGCGCCGGCACCGGGACAATGCCATCAACCCCGAGTCGCAACAGCTGTGGCGCCAGGATATTCAACTGTGATTCACGGATAACCACCGATACGCTACGCCAAGCTTCGTCAACCACCGGGCTGACCGTCGGCGACACCACCGAAGGCAGCATTTCTTCAACCTGTGGCAACACCTTGGTCGGGACGTCCATAAAGACCATGTAGACCGGCTCCCGTTCAGCCTGCAGCACTGCATCGATACAGATGCGAATGTCCTCCATCTTCTCCAGAAGCTCGGAGTTCTTGATCGCATCCTTATTGGCAATCAACTGCGGATTGGAAGTGAACAGCTCAGCGACAATGTTGTTGCCGTTCGCTTTCAGGGTCGCGCCGGTTTCGGTGATATCGGTGAAAGCGTCGCACTCACCCATATTAACCTTCGCCTCAGTCTTGCCTTCGCTGCGCAGGATGGTGATATCCTCGATCCCATACAAGTCTTTCATCCGCCGCTTGGTCAGGTTCGGCAACTCGGTGGCGATAATCTTGCCGACGCAATCTTCCGGCTTCTCGATGCCGAGCTCCGGCCGCGAAGCGAGCACCAATCGAGATGGCTGGGCGGTGTACTTGGAGAAAATGAAATCGCCGAGGACTTCAACAGCTTCCTCCATTCCCGCCTCGAAGATATAATCCTTACCTGTGATACCGCAATCAACGATACCATCAGCAACTTTCTGTGGCATCTCCTTGCGGTCGAGAACGCGAAACACCACATCCGGATCGTAAGAGGTGGTCAACTCGTACTGGCGCCCTTTTTTCAGCGGCCGCCCAGATTTTTCCAGCAGACGCATCACTTGGTCGTTCAAACTCCCGGATGGGATTCCGAAATAGAGAATTCCTTCTTTTTTTCCATAGGCCATAATCTTTTCCCTCAACTGATGAATGGCTGGCACAAAACATGACGAAAAAAACAACCTGAGCATTCTGCCAAGATCGTGGGCAAACATCAACAGTCGTTTTTTTCTCCCTCAAAGACCGGTCTAAAACTTACCCACTATTCGTAAACCCGGTCGTCCATCATCATTGCTTCAAAAATCTGCATTGGCGAAGCAGTAGTTCCCGCAGCGAGTTTTTTCAGGGTCGTTTTCTCGTCGACCTTAAAACCCTGCTCTTGTAAAACCGCCAACACTCCCGCCAAGTTAAGGTCCATTTTGCTGGTCAACTGTTGCAGGGTCATCAGCTCAGCATGTGGAAAAGGCGGCTGGACCTCCTGCCCTGCATACCAAGTTTTTTTGATCTCGGTCCCCAAATCCATGAGGCTGGTAAACGGGGGAACCCTGGCAATGCTGCCATGGGTACAAATAATCGTAATTAACAGAACCAGCACCAGTTCGCTACGCATGCTGTAGGTCTTTTTGACCTTATCGCGCAGGTAAGAGAGCAACGCCTTCCAGTTGAAGATCAAATGAAAAACGGTGCCAATGGCAAAAATAAAGCTGAGTACCGTATGCATGGTGTTCCATTGGGCCTTATCGAGTCCCCAGAAACGCCAATCGGCCCAGTAAGCGATCCGCCCTTCCGGCATGATGTAGGCGATGACACCAGAAACGATCATGACCAGGCCACTGAAAGTCACCAGCAACGAGATAAACCCACGGAAACTGAAACTCTTCTCCCAGAACATAGCTGCTCCTTTGTCCCTCATGAAAAAAAGGCGAAAGATCTTTCGACCTTTCGCCCGTTTTTCAATTTTCAATAAACTGGAAGCTTAGGCTTCTTCAGCGCTGACCAGCACCTTCAGCTCGGCGACGACACCGGCATCCAGTTTGATAGAGACAATATGCTCACCAAGCGCCTTGATCGGCTCGGCCATTTGAATCTTCTTACGATCGACTTCGATCCCTGCTTCCTGAAGCTTGGATTCCAGATCCATCGAAGTAACCGAACCGAACAGCTTGCCTTCTTCGCTGGCACGCTGGGTGAACTCGCACTTGACAGCTTCGATGCGGGTCTTGATCGCTTCAGCGTCTTTGGTCACTTTTTCCAGCTTGCGGGCCAGTTGACGCTTCTGATGCTCAAGTTCCTTAACGTTGCGCTCGTTGGCAATGATTGCCAGTCCCTGGGGGACCAGATAGTTGCGAGCATAACCAGGCTTTACCGAAACCTGATCACCGATAACGCCGAGACCATCGACGTTCTCTTGCAGAATAATATTGACACTCATGAGTTTCCTCCGTATCAGAAAAAGTTTTTATCAATCTTTGTTCCGAGGCTTGCGAAAATCGATCCACAGATCGAAAACGCCAACCCCGGTTATTATCAGCGGCATCGGGTTGAGAATAAACACCAGCGCATAAATCAACCCTTTTACAGCTGGTGGATACGCCTTGCGTTGCAGATAACTGCTGACCACCGCCAAGCCCTGCAAAAAATAGAGCGGCAGCAGAATGGCCAACAAGTTCCGACCGAGCAGTGCAAGCGCCTCGAGCGGAGCAAAAAACATTGCGAATCCAGCAACAATCAGGCCCCAGATCAAGCCAGCCGGCAACCTCCAATTGGCAAAACGAGAACCTGATATCTGGTAATGGTTCTTCTTCAGCCACTGCAATATCGCCAGACAGAGAAACTGGATTGCCAGCACCCCGGCGACGAACAGGCCGTAAAAGGTCTGCTTGATGAAGGTTGCCAAACTATCAACAACCTCCTGCAACTGCTGTAGTTGCGATTCACTGAAACCGGCTTCGCGATAAATCCGCATCGCCTGGTCGACTTCAGCCTGAATCACTTGGCCAACCAGCTGATCAATACGACCTTCGCTGGTAAGCAACGCCACCAAAGCCATTGCGATAGTGACGAGAACCGCCCCGGCAACCGAAAAAAACACAGCCCGGTCCCAAGACTGACGCTGCTGCAAAAACCAAGGCAACAGTAATGAACCAACCCCGAACAACCCCAGATAGGCGGTTAGGGTATAAATTGGAGCCAGCTGTAGTAACAGCAGGCTGACAACGGCAACAACAACGATTCCGGTTCGCAAACCGAACCGCATACTCAAATAGGCCGCTGCCACCGGGGTCAGCAGGTTCAACACTGCGCCCATCGGCCCCAGCAAACTGCCTCCCTGTAGGGAAAGCAGCGTTACACCAATACCGACTGCGGTTAGAAGTACTGCCTGCCCTCTCATCGCTGGTCGGTTCAACACTCCCTAGTCGACTGCGTGAGACTGGGTGTACGGCAGCAGAGCAATCTGACGGGCGTTTTTGATCGCCTCAGCCAACTGACGCTGATGCAGTGCACAGGTTCCAGAAATCCGGCGGGGAACAATCTTACCACGCTCAGTCAGATAGTAGCGCAGGTTATTGATATCCTTGTAATCAATCTTCGCATTCTTGTCTGCACAGTAGCGACAGATTTTACGACGGCCGAAACGACGGCGCGGTGCAGAAGATGAACTTGATCTTTCGAAAGCCATGTATATTCTCCTCGGTTGCTAAATGATTACTCTTCTTCTTCAGCAAAAACTTCTTCCTGAACCTCAGCCTCGGCTACTTCACGCGCAGCTTCAACCGCCGGGAAGTCGCCGTCAAGCTTGACGGTCAGGAAGCGCAATACCTTCTCGTCCAAACGCATGCGACGCTCGAATTCTGCAATCACCTGCGGCTCGGCACGGAACAGAGTCTGCACATAGCAACCGCGCTCAACCTTTTTGATCGGGTACGCCAGCTTGCGGACGCCCCAGTTGTCCAGATTGTGGATCTCGGCCCCCTGGTCGGTGAGAACCTTCTGGAATTTTTCCACCATCGCGGCCAGTTCATCGGCGACCACTTCCGGGTGGATGATGTAGAGTGATTCGTAGTTCCTCATCAATGTTTCTCCTCTCGGATTAAGCAGCCCCGGGACCCTCCCGGAGCAAGGAAACAGCCCACAACCCCCACGGCTGCGGACGAAACAATAGCTTTTAGCACAATCGCCCTATCGGTTCAAGCCCTTTGAGTAGGAAAAGTACTCTTGCCGGGGGTATTAGATCAAAACAGAAAAATGCTTTTGCGTTCCTCCCCGGCCAGCAAAAATCATTGCTTTTGAATAATTTTCTGGCAACTCAACCAAGACCTCCGGCATCGGCCCTTCCTCTTGAGGGTCGAGGGCTGAGGTAGGCTCATCCAGCATCAACAACTCCGGATCCATAGTCAACATTGCAATCTGCCAAACTAAACGTTAAAACGGAAATGCATCACATCGCCGTCAACAACCCGATATTCTTTCCCCTCGAGTCGCAACAGGCCCTTTTCCTTGGCTCCCGCTTCTCCACCCGAATTGATAAAATCCTCGAAGGCAGTCACTTCGGCGCGGATAAATCCCTTCTCGAAGTCTGTATGAATGACACCGGCAGCCTGCGGGGCCAATGCACCGTCAGGCACGGTCCACGCACGCACCTCTTTGACCCCTGCGGTAAAATAGGTAATCAGGCCGAGCAACTTGTAGCCAGCATGGATCATCCGGTCAAGTCCCGATTCCTCAAGCCCCATTTCATTTAAAAACTCAAGTTTTTCTTCGTTGTCCAGTTCGGCAATTTCCGATTCTATCTTTCCGCAGATGGTAACCATCTCAGCGGCTTCACAGGCAGCATGCTCACGGACCTTCTGCACAAAAGGATGAGCGCCTTCGAGGTCATCTTCGCTGACATTCGCAACATAAAGCACGGGCTTGATGGTGATCAGGCACAATTCAGCTATCGTCTGGCGCTCTTCTCTGTTCAAATCAACGGCACGGGCAGGCAACCCCTCATTGAGGGCATCACGCACCCGCTCCAGAACTTCAACCTCTGCTTGCAATTTCTTGTCGCCGCTCTTCGCCTGTTTGGCGCTGCGTTGAATCCGCTTCTCGACAGTCTCCAAATCAGCTAGGTTCAACTCGGTCTGAATCACCTCGATGTCACGGAGCGGATCGACACTGCCATCGACATGAACTACGTTATCGTCCTCGAAACAACGAACGATATGGGCGATGGCATCGACCTGCCGAATATGACCGAGAAACTGGTTACCCAGCCCTTCCCCCTTGCTGGCACCCCGCACCAGTCCGGCGATATCGACAAACTCCATGCTGGTCGGCAGAATGGCCTGCGGCTTAACAATCTCGGCAAGTTTATCCAGGCGCTTGTCCGGCACCGCCACCACACCGACGTTCGGCTCGATGGTACAGAACGGATAGTTGGCCGACTCGGCACCAGCTGAGGTGATCGCATTGAAAATAGTCGACTTGCCAACATTCGGCAAACCGACAACTCCGCATTTAAAACCCATATCGATATTCCTTCAAAAAGACCGATAGCCGGAGCAGTTGCCCCGGCTATCGGATTGTTCCTTATTTCCTCAAACCGCTCTTAAACGAGCAGCGGCGCAATAACCAGAGAGACAACACTCATCAGCTTGATGAGAATGTTCATGGCCGGACCGGAGGTATCCTTGAACGGGTCGCCAACGGTGTCGCCGATAACGGCAGCAGCGTGAGCATCCCCACCCTTGCTTTCACCTTCGAGGGAACCGCTCTCGATGTATTTCTTGGCATTGTCCCAGGCACCGCCACCGTTCGACATCATCAGGGCAAGCAGAACACCGGCCAGAGTCGCACCGGCGAGCATACCACCTAAAGCTTCCTTGCCAAGGATGAAGCCGATCAGCACCGGAGCGACAACAGCAATCACGCCAGGCAGAACCATTTCCTTCAGGGCAGCACGTGCAGAGATATCAACACAACGCTGGGAATCTGGCTTAACGCCTTCCTTGCCTTCCAGCAGGCCCGGGGTTTCACGGAACTGACGACGGATCTCGTCAACCATCTGACCGGCAGCACGGCCAACCGAAGTCATGGTCAGGGCGCCGATAAAGAACGGCAGCGCACCACCGATCAGCAGACCGATAACAACCATCGGGTTGATCAGGTTGATTGCTTCCAGTTGCACGGTAGTGGCATATGCGGAGAACAGCGCCAAAGCGGTCAGGGCGGCTGACCCAATAGCGAAACCCTTACCGATAGCGGCAGTAGTGTTGCCGATAGCGTCGAGTCCGTCAGTGATTTTACGAACATCAGAACCAAGGCCAGCCATCTCCGAGATACCACCGGCGTTGTCAGCGATCGGGCCGTAAGCATCAACGGTCATGGTGACACCGACCGTCGCCAGCATACCGACAGCGGCAATACCGATACCGTAGAGGCCAGCGGACAGGTTAGCGATGAAGATGCCGACGCAGATGATAACGATCGGTGCGGCGCAGGACTCAAGACCAACAGCCAGGCCGTGAATGATGTTGGTCGCCGGACCGGTTTTGGAAGCATCAGCGATACGGGCAACCGGTGCATGAGCAGTGTAGTACTCGGTAATCTGCCCGATCGCGATACCTGCGATACATCCGGCGAGAACCGCCCAGAAAACGCCCGTTGACAGACCGAGCATCTTGATGACGATCAGAGCGAAGACCAAAAAACCGGCGGCAGCAACAAAAGTGGTGTAGTGCAGGGCCTTGGCCGGGTCAATCCCTTTCAGGAAACGCATCGAGAAGATACCGATAACCGAGAAGATCAGACCGACCATTGCCATCACCAGCGGCAGCACCATAGCGTTCGACTGGATTTCAGCGCCACCCAGTTTGGTCAGCAACTCCGGGCCAGCGGCAGCGGCGATCGCCATGGTGGCGATAATCGAACCGACGTAGGATTCGAAAATATCAGCACCCATACCAGCGGTGTCACCAACACAGTCACCAACGTTGTCAGCGATAACGCCCGGGTTACGCGGATCGTCTTCCGGGATGCCAGCTTCGACTTTACCGACCAGGTCGGCGCCGACGTCAGCAGCCTTGGTGTAGATACCACCACCGACACGAGCGAACAGCGCGATGGAAGAAGCACCCATGGCAAAACCGTTGATGTACTTGGCAGTAGTTGTATCACCACCGAAAAAGATGTAGGCGATGCCGACACCAACCAGGCCGAGGGAGGCAACTGCGAGGCCCATAACGGCACCACCGTTGTAGGAGACTTCCAGAGCCTTGGCCTGACCGTGAGCGCGAGCAGCCTCAGAGGTACGCACGTTGGCGCGGGTCGCTGCTTTCATGCCGATGAAACCGCAGGTCATAGAACAGAGTGCACCGCCGACAAAAGCGAAAGCAGTCTGGTAGCCCATGCCGATCAGGACCAGCACAAAAACTGCGGCGATGAAGATTCCAAGTACTTTGTACTCACGACCGAGGAAAGCCATGGCTCCAGCATGAATATCTTCAGCGATTTCATGCATTCTCTCGTTACCAACCGGTTGCGACTTGACAATATTGTAGAGCACAACCGCGATTGCGAATCCGATTACCCCCAGCACGGGAGCCCACATCTGCACACTCATCTGTTCTTTGCCTCTCTTTTAAAGGTGTTAAAGTGAATCCAACAAGTTACAGTTATTAAAATGATTCATTGCCTTAATCGGTCCATCCGTCAGCAACACCTCAGCAGCGTCCGCTGCCAGATTGAGCACCTGCGGCAATAATTTTTTTTCGTTCGAACTGAAGCGCCCCAGCACATGACTAGTGACATCGCCCCGCTCCGGTCGCCCGATACCTACCTTGATACGAATAAAATCTTTAAAACCGAGCAGTGCGATAATATCGCGTATTCCATTGTGACCACCGTGACCACCCTCCGGCCGGATCCGGATTCGGCCTAACGGCAAGTCAAGATCGTCGTAGATGACAATCAAATCCCCCGGAGTGACCCCGAGGGATTTATAAGCCGCATTGACGCTGGCGCCGCAACGGTTCATGAAGGTTTGCGGTAACAGGATGGTGGTTTCTTCACCAGCAACCCGGCCCACGCCGTAGACCCCCTGATACCCCTTCTTTTTCAGTGAAACGCAGTGACGTGCTGCGACCTGTTCGGCAACCAGAAATCCGGCATTATGGCGTGTCCCGGCATATTTATCGCCTGGATTCCCCAACCCGACAAGCAGCTTCACAACGTTCCCGCATTAAGATAAGAGGGTTACTCTTCTGCAGCCTCAGTGGCTTCACCGCCTTCGCCCTCTTCGCCCTCTTCGACCTCTGCTTTGTGGCCAACGACGGTGATAACGGTGAAGTTAACATCGTATACCAGCTCTGCACCTTCAGGAACGGTAACTTCCTCAACATGCACAACGTCACCGATCTGAAGAGCGGCAACATCAATCTCGATCGACTGCGGCACTGCTGTCGGCAAACAGAGAACCTCCAACTCGTGACGAATCACCTGCAGACTACCGCCGGCTTTTTCACCTTCAGATTTACCAACGGTGACAACCGGAACCATAAAGGAGTTCTTGGTCTTCAGATCGATGGCATGAAAATCTGCGCAGACCATTTCACGGCGCAGCGGGTGCAGGTCAAGCTCTTTCAGCACAACGATCTTGCCTTCAACCGCAGGAGCACCTTTTAAGGTAAGCAATGTGTTCCAGCCAGCCTCGGTGTCAACCGCCTGCTCCAGAGCTTTCGGCTCAACGGTAATCGCGGTCGGCTCCATGCCTTTGCCGTAAACTACAGCCGGAACCTTACCTGCCGCACGCAGTTTGCGCGCAACACCCTTGCCGGTGTTCTCACGAATTTCTACATTCAGTTCTGCTTGTGCCATCTATCTATCCTCCATCTATTGGGAAACTGGCTTTATCGTTAACCCGGTTGCGCTCGTTAAACAAACAACGAGCTGACCGATTCGTCGTTATGGATGCGCCGGATCGCTTCCGACAGCAATTTGCTGACCGATGAATTTTTAAGCTTGCTGCACTCTTTAATCTTTTCCTGTGCCGGGATGGTGTTGCCGATCATCACCTGTTTGATCGGGCTGTCTTCAATCCGCTGCAGCGCCGGTCCGGAAAGGACCCCATGTGTAGCACAGGCAAAAACTTCACCGGCTCCATCATTTTGCAACGCAGTTGCAGCAGCACAGAGAGTACCAGCGGTGTCGATCATGTCATCAACAATGACACAGGTCTTGCCTTTAACATCACCGATGATGTGCATAACCTCGGAGACATTCGGCCCGCTCCGACGCTTGTCAATAATCGCCAGACCGGCATCAAGCCGTTTGGCGAAAGCCCGGGCCCGTTCCGTACCACCAGCATCAGGGGAAACAACCACCAGATTATCCCCAGCCGGACAAACCTTGCGAATCTCTTCCAACAGTACCGGAGCCGCATAAAGATGGTCGACCGGGATATCGAAAAAGCCCTGAATCTGGCCAGCATGCAAATCGATAGTCAGTACCCGATCGACACCGGCAACCGATAACAAATCTGCCACCAATTTGGCTGTAATCGGTGCCCGCGGAGCAACTTTGCGATCCTGACGTGCGTAACCAAAGTAAGGAATAACTGCGTTGATCCGTGCCGCTGAAGCCCGCTTGAGGGCATCGACCATCACCAGCAATTCCATCAAGTGATTGTTGGCCGGTGCACAAGTCGACTGGATAACATAAACGTCACGACCACGCACGTTCTCACTGATTTCCACCATCACCTCGCCATCAGAGAAAGTTTTCACCTTGGCGTCACCTAAGCGAACAGACAAGTGTTGGCAGATTTCCTGAGCCAAAGGCTCGTTGGAGTTACCAGTAAAAACTTTAATCATTCCCACGGGAAATCACCTTTTCTGCTAGAAGACGAAAAAACGGATAGGCCATGGCGCAAACCATGACCTAACCTGAACTCGAAGTTTTTATAATTTCGGGCACATCTGGATGTGCCGTTATTGTTTGATGGCTGGGGTACCAGGATTCGAACCTGGGAATGCCGGAATCAAAATCCGGTGCCTTACCGCTTGGCGATACCCCAACACGAATAACTCTACTATTTACTTATATGATAAACCGTTGCTTTTCAGCCCGGCGTTTTTAACCGGAACCGCAACAGGTGTCAACCCTAAATCCGGGTTATTATTTAAATTTAAAGCGGCCGAACCGGGTAAAACAGCCAATCATATTCCTGGGCCAGTTTTTCTGCAGCCTGGCAGGCCGCGGTGTAATCGGCAAAGACACCGAACACCGTCGCTCCACTGCCAGACATCAGGGAGCCGCACGCCCCCTTTTCGAGCAACAGCTGCTTGATCTTCGCAAGCAACGGATAACGCTCCAAAGTGACCCGCTCCAGATCATTGTGCAAAGCAGCACAAAGATCATCCCTTGTCACAACAGAAAACCTCGGAAGGTTAGCCAGTTCGCCCCCTTTTGTCAACCGTAAACTTTGGTAGGCCCAGGCAGTAGAAACGGCTATTTTCGGATTCACCAGCAGGTACGCGACATCAGGCAGAGGAGGCAGGGTTGTCAGCTCTGTCCCGATCCCCGTTGCCCACGCCGGGACGCCGTGAATAAAGAACGGAACATCGGCCCCCAGCTCAGCTCCCAACTCAAGCAATCGCTCATGTCGCACCCCGAGGTCAAGCAGTCGATTAAGCCCAAGCAAAACCGTAGCGGCGTTAGAGGAACCGCCCCCCAAGCCGGCCGCGACAGGAATATGCTTCTCAATCTCGACTTCAACACCAGCAACCACCTGTGCCTCATGAAGGAGCAAGCGGGCGGCCTTGGCCGCAATATTCTCTTCTCCCGCCCCCAGCACAACGCCTTCACAGATCACCCTGACATAGCTCCCCTCCGTGATACGTAGACAGATCCGGTCACACAGATCGACGCGCTGCATCGCCATCGCCAACTCGTGATAACCATCCTCACGGCGCCCCAAAACATGCAAACAAAGATTGATCTTCGCCGGCGAAGCCAAACAACTCTCTGCCACCCTTCATACCTCCACCGCAAGATACTTGCTAGAAAAGCGGCTATCTTTGTCCAGGCCAAACAGCATGTCAAGCCGTTTGACTACATAGAACAGCATCCACGGACAGTGCCAGCCCAATCCACACCAATACAAATAAAACAACAAAACCAGGTTCTAACGCAACTATGACACTAAAAAAGGGACTGGCTATTTTTAGCCGCCAATGGTCAACCATCGCCACGTAAAAAGTTTATTTTTTTTAAATCGTTCCAGAGATTAACCATAAACCGCCAATTTCCGATATACATTCAAAAAAAGAACATCATTCTAAAAGTGGCACTATCCTTGCCAATTAGTGGATAATAAGAATATCGAAATGGCATTTCGCAAATGGCTTTCGATAGAAAACCCGTAGCCACCGGAACCTGACTATCCGCTTTTCAACATGTCGTCAATGTCGACGACTTTTATGCCAACAACCTTTAGGGAGAGAAAGAATGACAAAAACTAAACTCGTGCTTGTAAGTCTGATGGTAGCAGCGACCATGCTGGTTTCAGCCACTGTCTCGGTGGCTGCACCGATCGTGATCAAATTTTCCCACGTCGTTGCCGAAAACACCCCCAAAGGCCAGATGGCCAACAAGTTCAGAGATCTGATTGCCGAACGTCTGGACGGTAAAGTGGTCGTGGAGGTATTCCCCAATTCACAGCTATTCGGTGACAACAAGGTGCTCGAGGCAATGCTGCTCGGCGATGTTCAGCTCGCAGCACCCTCCGTGTCAAAATTTGAAAAATACACCGATTCCCTGCAGATCTTCGATCTGCCGTTTCTATTCAAGGACATGGCTGCCGTGGAGAAATTCCAACAGGGCCCGGTCGGCCAGAAAATGCTGATGTCGATGAAGAAAAAGGGGCTGATCGGTCTCGGTTACCTGCATAACGGCATGAAGCAGCTTTCCGCCAGCGATCCACTGCGGGTACCGGCTGACGCCGCCGGCAAAAAATTCCGCATCATGACCTCCGACGTCCTTGCCGCCCAGTTCGAAGCGGTTGACGCCCTTCCGCTTAAGAAGCCGTTCTCCGAGGTCTTCACCCTGCTACAGACTAGGGCGATCGACGGTCAAGAGAACACTTGGTCAAACATCTACTCGAAGAAATTCTTCGAGGTGCAGCCCTACATCACCGAATCGAACCACGGCGTGCTCGACTATTTGGTTATCACTTCTACTGAATTCTGGATGGACCTACCAGATGACATTCGCACCGAGGTCAAGAAGGCCCTCGATGAAGCGATCGCCTTCGGCAACCAGATTTCCGAGAAGAAGGCTATCGAAGACCGCCAGAAGATAATCGACTCCGGTCGCTCCGAAATCATTGAACTGGCCGATGCACAGCGCCAGCAGTGGGTCGACGCCATGAAACCGGTCTGGAAGAAGTTCGAAGACAAAATCGGTAAGGAATACATCGACGCAGCGGTTGCGTCTAACTAGTACCCAAGATGCGGGCCCTGGCAACGGGGCCCGTAACTTTGTCCAGATATTTGTTCTTACGAGGTTTCTATGATTTACCGGACGATTAATTGGATTGAGGAGACGATCATCTGTCTCCTTCTAGCTTCCATGACTCTGCTGGTCTTCGTCGAAGTGGTGATGCGCTTCGGCTTTAACGCAGGCGTTATGTGGGCCCAGGAAGCCACATTGCATCTTTCGGCCTGGATGGTTCTGTTTGGCGCCTCCTACGGAATCAAGGTCGGCTCCCACATCGGCGTAGATGCCCTCGTGAAAACCATGCCCTCGATGACTCGTCGGATCATCAGCGGACTGGCAGTTGCGGCCTGCCTTTTTTATTGCGGTTTGTTCACCAAAGGGTCATGGGTCTATCTGGCGAAAATGTACAAAATCGGGATTGAGCTCGACGACATGCCGATTCCGAAATGGATTGCCCACAGTATCCTGCTGATCGGAATACTTCTAATTGCCATCCGCCTGTTGGCGCTGCTTTGGGCCATCATCACCGGCAAAGCCGAAGGTTTCTCCATGACCGACGAAGCCAAGGAAAGTATGCACTTGGCCGAAGAAGCCAAAGCCGCAGCCGCGAAAGAAGGAGATTCGGCATGACCACCGCTGCACTGTTTATCATTCTACTTTTGTGTCTGCTGACAGGCATGCCGATTGCCTTCGCCCTCGGCCTATCGAGTATCACCACGATTCTGCTTTTTTCTAACGACTCGCTAGCATCGATCGCCCTGAAACTGTTTGAGGCCGAGTCAGAACACTACACCCTTCTGGCGATACCGTTCTTTATCCTCTCATCGACTTTCCTGTCGACCGGGGGAGTTGCGTCTCGAATTATCAATTTCGCCGTTGACTGCGTCGGCTGGATCCGCGGCGGGCTGGCAATGGCCTCGGTCCTCGCCTGCATGATCTTCGCCGCCGTCTCCGGCTCGTCACCGGCCACCGTAGCCGCTATCGGCTCGATCGTCATCGCCGGGATGGTACAGGCGGGTTACCCGAAACAGATGGCTGCCGGGGTAATCACCAACGCCGGCACGCTCGGCATCCTGATTCCGCCGTCAATCGTCATGCTGGTTTACGCCGCCGCTACCGAAGAGTCTGCTGCGCGCCTGTTCATGGCCGGCTTCCTGCCCGGCATCATGATGGGCACCATGCTGATGATCGTCATCTATATCGTCGCCCGTTACAAAAAACTACCCGCACAACCCTGGGTTGGCTTCGGCAACCTGCTGAAATCGAGTTTCGACGCCATCTGGGGACTGATGCTAATCTTCATTGTGCTCGGCTCGATCTACGGCGGTATCTGCAGCCCGACCGAAGCGGCGGCCATCTCGGCAGTCTACGCCTTTTTCATCGCCATCTTCGTCTATCGCGACATGGGCCCGCTAAAAGGCCAGAAATGGCGTAACAAGGGGGACGGCATTCCAACCGTTATCGTCCGCAACCTGTTGCTGACGATTAAAGCTCTCCCCTTAGCCGTAACCCACAAAGACACGCGCAAGGTGCTACTGGACGCCTCCAAGGTCTCCATCATGCTACTGTTCATAATCGGCAACGCTATGTTGTTCGCCCATGTGCTGACCACCGAGCGAATTCCGCATCATATCGCCGAGATGATTGTCGGCTGGGGCCTGCCGGCCTGGGGCTTCCTGATCGTGGTAAATATTTTGCTGCTGATCGCCGGCAATTTCATGGAGCCGTCAGCGATCCTGCTAATCATGGCGCCGATCTTGTTCCCGATTGCCGTCCAGCTTGGCATCGATCCGATCCACCTCGGCGTCATCATGGTTGTCAACATGGAGATCGGCATGATAACACCACCTGTTGGCCTCAACCTTTTCGTTACTTCTGGGATCACCGGTGAAAGCATCACCTGGGTATTGCGCGCAGCACTGCCTTGGTTGCTGATCCTGCTGGTATTCCTGGCGTTAATTACCTACATTCCGCAAATCTCGCTCTGGCTGCCAGAATATATTGATCACCTGAAGGGGTTTTAGTCTAGAGCGCAAGTATGGGGGAGGCATTTCTTTCCCCCATTCACCTCCTGGTAATTTACGCTTTGCGTCAATAGAAAATTGATACGTTAAGGGAGATCGATCATGCTGCCTATTTACAAAAAAATTCTGGTGACAACGGACTTGAGCCCGAATGCAGAACACGCATTTAAACATGCCATCACCATTGCCAAGCAACACAACTCAGAAATTTATCTGTTGAGCGTTATCCCGGAAGTGGATACCAGTTTCCGCAGTTATGTCACTGCCGTGATGGGAACCGGGCAACTGGAAAAACTGGAGCGGGAACATGAAGTTGCTGCCCGTGAAGAGATAAAACAGGAAATAGATCACTTTGCCAAAGAAGAATTGGCGGACCAACCGGAGTTGCTCAAGCAGTTCGCCGGAAGTATCGTCATCCACGGTCACCCCGTTGCCGGAATCCTGCAAACCGCAGATAAACTAGACGCGGATCTAATCATTATGGGAACTCATGGCAAAGGGGATCTGCAATATGCCTTTTTAGGCAGCGTCACGGAAAAGGTTCTGCGCAAATCGAAACGACCGGTACTCGCCATTCCCCTCCCTCACTAAGGCAAAAAACGGGACGTCGCGCGACGTCCCGTTTTTTTATCTACCTACCCTTTTACCTGATCCCCCTAGCAGCGGCATTCCCCCACTAGGGTGATCGGCGCTTCCAGATAGCTCTTCAGCGTATCGAGAAACTCCGCCGCATCGGCACCGTCGAGAACCCGATGATCGGCGGATAGAGTCACTCTCATAACCGGCGCCACTGCCGGTTCACCTTGATCGTCAACGATCACCTCCCCTTTGACCGTCCCGACCGCCAATACCGCAACCTGCGGCGGGGTGACCAGCGAAGTAAACGCTTCTACACCAAGCATCCCCATGTTGGTGATCGTGAAAGTGCCACCCTCCATCTCATCTTTCTGCAATTGGCCGGAACTTGCCTTATCTGCCATGATCCCCGCTTCTTCGCTAATCTGCTTAAGGTTGAGAACCTCGCAATTGCGAATAACCGGGTAGTAAAGCCCGTGCTCGGTCGCCACCGCCATCTGCAGGTTGATCTCCTCCTGTTCAACGCCCTGCTCACCATTCCAGAGACTGTTCACCCAGGGGTGTTCCTGCAAAGCATGGGTGGTTGCGGAAAGAATGAAGTCATTGATCGACACGCCCAGATCCTTGCGGAAACGAATCACATCGGTCATATCGATGCTCATGGTAACGTAGAAGTGGGGAATGGTTGTCCAGGCTTGCTCCGCCATACGAGCAATCAAGCGCCGGACCCGCACCGATTTCTCGCTCCCGGCCGCTGCCGCCTTGCTGGTTAGATCGCGGGAAACCGCCACCGCCGGCGGGGTCCGGTCGGCATAAGCACGCTCTACATCGGACAGCAGCACCCGGCCACCAGGGCCACTGCCATAGATCGATTCCAGAGAGATACGTAATTCTTTGGCCAGTTTGCGGGCTGCCGGGGATGCGGAAACCCGGGGCGGAACCGCACTGATCGCTTCTTCCTGATCGGGAATAAAGTAGGCGACCAGGTCCCCCATCGCCACACTCTCTCCTTCGGCAGCAAGCTGACGGCTCAAAACGCCGGCGACCGTCGCTTCAAGCTCGATAACCACACTTCCCTCTTCTATTTCAGCCAGCACCGTCCCCCGTGCAACCTGCTCCCCCTCGGCCACACGCCACTTCAGCAGACGAGCTTCCTCAACTTGAAAATTGATTTGCGGAACTCTGATTTCAATGGCCATTTCGACTCCCCGTTTCAATAGCATCAATAAGCGGACTGTAACATATTCATCCTGTTACCGGTGATCAATTCTCTCGAATCACGCCAGACCGACTATCGAACCATCGTCACACAGCTGCCACTGCTCTGCCGCCGGGTGCTCCGGCAATCCCGGCATGCGCAGGATATCTCCTGTCAGCACAACCAGAAAACCTGCACCGGAATTGATCTGTATCTCCCGCACGGTGACATCGAAATCACGTGGCCGGCCGATCAGCTTCGGGTCATCGGAGAGGGACCCCTGAGCCTTGGCAATACAGACCGGCAACTGCTCGAAACCGAGCCGCCGTACGGAGTCAAGGTCGCGGGCCGCCTGTTTGGTGAAAGCGACATCGTGCGCACCGTAAATCTCCCGACAGATAATCCGTACCTTCTCCTCAACCGGCAGGTCAAGGGAGTACAGCGGTTGATAAGGCTGATTGTTTTCGGCCATCGCCATGACCTGCTCGGCCAATTCCACGGCCCCCTCTCCTCCGCGGGTAAAATGATCGCAAAGCGCAAAAGAAACGTTCAGTTCCTGGCAACGTGCTTTGATCAATTCAATTTCAGCGGCAGCATCACCGTCGAACCTGTTGAGCGCGATAATCGGCTGTTTGTTGAACTTGCGCACATTCTCAATATGTTTGTCGAGGTTCGCCATCCCATTGCGTAGAGCCGGCAGATCTTTTTCTCCCAGCTGCTGCTTGCTCTGCCCACCATGTAGTTTGAGCGCGCGGCAGGTGGTGACCAAGACTACCGCCACCGGGTCGATCCCCCCGAGACGGCATTTGATGTCGAAAAACTTCTCCGCCCCCAGATCGAAACCGAAACCGGCCTCGGTGATCGCCCAATCAGCACAGTGCATCGCCAACCGTGTAGCCAGCAAGCTGTTGCAACCGTGGGCGATATTGGCGAACGGTCCGCCATGCACCAGTGCGGGAACTCCCTCCAGGCTCTGCACCAGGTTGGGGTGCAGGGCATCGTGCAGCAGCGCCAGCATGGCACCGGTTACCTGTAGTTGTCCGGCGAATATCGGTTCCCCCGAATAGGTAAAGGCGACCAATGTGTTCTCAAGGCGCTGGCGCAAATCATCCAGATTTTCGGCCAGACACAACATCGCCATCACCTCGGACGCCGCGGTAATATCAAAGCCCCCCTCTCGCGGCACCCCCTGCGCCTTCCCTCCCAAGCCGAGGACGATATGCCGCAGGCTGCGATCATTCATATCGATCACCCGCCGCCAAAGCACCCGGCGCGGATCGATGTTCAGCCGATTGCCCTGGTAGATATGATTATCGATCACAGCCGCCAACAGGTTATTCGCGCTGGTCACGGCATGAAAATCGCCGGTAAAATGCAGGTTGATCCGTTCTGCCGGCAACAGCTGACTGTAGCCTCCCCCGGTCGCTCCCCCCTTCATGCCCAGACAGGGTCCGAGCGATGGTTCACGCAACGCCAGACAAGCAGATTCACCCAGCTTGGCGAAGGCCTGTCCGAGACCGATCGAGGTGGTGGTTTTTCCTTCACCGGCGGCGGTCGGTGTGGTCGCGGAAACCAGCACCAGCCGCTTCCGCGTTGACGAAGGTCGCTGCAGAGCCGAGATATCAATCTTACCCATCTCCCTTCCGTGAGGATGCAGCAGAGCCTTGTCGATCCCGAGTCGATCGGCGATTTTCCCGATCGGTTGTGGCTGCACTTGTTGCCGAATTTCCAGATCGCTCAGCATCAATCTCACCCCTTAATAAAAAGCTTTTCGCTACTGATCAAGTATAGCGGGAAAAATATTCACCCTGATGGTAAAAAAAACTGGCTGAGTCAAAACAGATCCATTATATTACGCCATCCTTAAATCCCCTCTGCCGGCTTTTGCCGACCAGAGGGGATTGTTTGTCGTGGAGGTGCGTCTGATGGCGTTGTCGATGAAGCGGCGATCGCAGCAAATTGCGGCGAATCAGCTCGAATACCAAGAGCGTTATCAGACGCTCACTTTTCCTTTGCAACCAGAACTGGAAGCGGCCACCCAGAAACGCACCACCTTGCTTGCCTCGCTGGAGGACAAGGTCAAAATCGGCTGTCACGGCAGCAAGCTCGACATGGAGCAGCTCTCCCCCGGCTGTAAAATTTGCGTTGAAGGGCGCTGGTCATGCCTGTTCATCAACGGGCTTTGCAACTGCAGCTGCTTTTACTGCCCGACCTCTCAAGACGAAATCGACCTGCCGATGACCAACAGCGTAAGCTTTCGCCATCCGGCCGATTATGTCGACTACCTCGAAAGGTTCGGCTTTACCGGAGCCAGCATCAGTGGCGGAGAACCACTACTGACGCCAAAGCGCAGCCTCGGGTTTCTCTACGCAATCAAGCGCCATTTCGGCCACAAGATGCATACCTGGCTGTACACCAACGGCACCCTGCTCACTGAGGAGTTGGTGCAGCAGCTGCACGACTGCGGCTTGGACGAAATCCGCTTCGATATCGGTGCGACCGACTACAATCTGCAACCGTTACGCAAAGCGATCGGCAACATCGAAACCGTCACCGTCGAGATTCCTGCGATCCCCGAAGAGCTCCCCCGGCTCAAAAGGTTGCTGCCGGAGCTGCGCGATAGAGGCGTCAAGCATCTCAACCTGCATCAACTCCGTCTTACCCCCCACAACTATCGCCACCTCGTCAAGCGCGGTTACCGCTTTCTGCACGGCGAAAAAATCACCGTTCTCGATTCCGAACTGGCGGCTCTGGAGTTGCTGCTAGAGACCATCGAAAACGGCACCGACCTGCCGGTCAACTACTGCTCGTTCGTTTATAAAAACCGCTTTCAGGCCTTGGCCGCCCGGCAGCGCAACGGGCTTTATCAACGCAAAAGCTATGAAGAGCTGACTGAAAATGGCTACCTGCGTACCCTGACGCTGCATGGCAGCAAACCGCAACTTGCCACGCTACAACAACATTTCACCGACAGATGGCAAAACAGCTCGCTCTGGGCTGTCAGCCGGTCCGGTGAGCAATTAACGATCCACCCAAAACTGTGGCCCCTGATCGATTTTTCCGGGCTGAAACTGACGCTCAGCTACGCCGTCGCCCGTCAGCTTCCGTCCGTCACCTACCGCAACCCGTTCATCAAGGTCGCATTGAGCCCGCGGCAAGAACTTATTATCGAACGGGGCAAAGCTTGTAATGATCTTGAGCTGGACACCGAACAGACGGAGCTGTTCGGAAAAAAATTCTTGTTTTCCCAAAGGAATCTACCGGTTCCGGACGAAGATTTATGGGATGAAATCCATTCCCGTGAATGGCCCATCGAGGGGTTGCAGGACTATTACTGAAGCAACTGCCTGACATCGATAAGTAGCTGCCCCTTGCAGAGCGCGGTATGATATCGGTACACTGCCGCGACAGAACAAAAGTAAATACTTTCGACAAGGAGCTCCAGATGCTGATCATCGGTGTGGATACCGGCGGCACTTTTACCGATTTCATCTGGCAGGACGGCGCTGACAGCGGCGAATACAAGCGTCTTTCTACACCCCACAATCCGGCTGAGGCGGTGTTGGCCGGCCTCAAGCATCTAGCCGGAGAAAAAACTTTTCAGCTGGTGCACGGATCAACCGTCGCCACCAACGCGCTGCTGGAAAAAAAGGGCGCTCGCACCGCGTTGATCACCAATCGCGGTTTTGAGGATATCATCGAAATTGCCCGCCAGAACCGTCCCAATTTGTATGACCTGCAGGTCAGTAAGAACCCGCCGCTGGTCCCAAAAATGCTGCGTTTTGGAGTTCCCGGCCGGATCGGTCCGCAGGGAGAAGTCATCGAAAAGCTGAGCGAGGCGGACCTGCAAGCGCTGCTGAAACAGCTCGAACAAGCGCAGGTTGAATCGTTGGCTGTTTCGCTGCTGTTCTCCTTCAACAATCCAAAGCATGAATTGTTGCTCGGCGAGCAACTGCAAAAATTTCAGCTGCCGATTTCCCTATCTCACCAGATTCTTGCCGAGTTTCGCGAGTACGAACGGACCAGCACGACCTTGATCAACGCCTACGTCTCGCCGAAGATGGACCGTTACCTGGCACAGATCGCCGCAGAGTCGAACGCCAAGGTGTTCCGGATCATGCAGTCGAACGGCGGCTCCATCTCGGCAGAGACTGCTCGCCGTGAATCGGTGCGCACCATCCTTTCCGGTCCAGCCGGTGGCGCTGTCGGTGCCGCTGAGATCGGCCGGCAGAGCGGCCAGCACAAGTTGATTTCCTTCGATATGGGCGGCACCAGCACCGACGTGGCGCTGATTGACGAGAAGCTGCCATTGACCACCGAATCAACCATCGCCAGCTACCCAATTAAAGTACCGATGATCAATATCCACACCGTCGGTGCTGGTGGCGGTTCGATAGCTCGTCTCGATCGCGGCGGCTCACTACAGGTCGGCCCAGAGAGCGCCGGCGCAGATCCGGGGCCGATCTGTTACGGCAAGGGGCAGGAGTTGACCGTCACCGACGCCAACCTTTACCTCGGCCGCTTGATTCCCGACCACTTTCTCGGCGGCGGCATGCAGCTGCAGACCGAGAAAGTTACACAGAAAATGGAAGACTTTGCTGAACGGCTCGGACTCGAACCGGTTGATTTGGCAGAAGGGATTCTGTCGGTCGCCAACAGCGCGATGGAGGGAGCGATCAAGAAGATCTCTGTGGAACGCGGCTTCGATCCGCGTGAATTCACCCTATTCTCTTTCGGGGGTGCAGGCGGCATGCATGCGGTCGACCTTGCCGAACTGCTGCAGATGCCGCAGGTGATGGTGCCGACCTCACCCGGTATCCTGTCGGCCTGCGGCATGCTGATGGCTGACGTGATCAAGGACTACTCGCAGACGGTCATGTTGAACGAGCAGCAGGCGGATCATACGCTGCTCGACAAACTATTCACACCGCTGATGAAGCAGGCGACATCCGATCTGCAGGCTGAAGGGGTGGCAAGCGACCGTGTCGAGCTGCAACCGCTGCTCGACATGCGCTACCAGGGGCAGTCGTTCGAATTGCTGGTCGATTACGCAAAGGATTTCATTGCCGCGTTTCATCAGGAACACCAGCGTGCCTACGGCTACTGCAACCAAGAAAAAGCAGTCGAAATCGTCAACCTACGCCTGCGGGCTTTCGGTCGCCCCGACCATCCGTTGCCACAGGCGCGGCCTGAGGCTGGGGACAAACTGTCGGCAGCCGCAACACTTGGCCGAACCCGTACGGTTTTTACCGGGAAGTGGCATGACACAGCGATCATCGACCGAAATAAACTTGGCTACGGCAACCGTTTTGAAGGGCCAGCGGTCATCACCGAGTATTCATCGACTATCGTCCTGCCCCCCAACTGGGAATGCGATGTCGACCGCTACGGCCACCTGATCCTGAGCAGGAAAGGAGCCAACCAATGATTGTCAATCCGATCCTGCTGCAGGTTTTCCGCAACCGTTTCATCGCCATCGCCGAGGAGATGGGGGTCACCCTGGGGCGGACCGCCTTCTCCCCCAACATCAAAGAACGACGCGATTATTCCTGCGCTCTATTCGACACCGATGGCGACATGATCGCCCAGGCGGCTCACATCCCGGTCCATCTCGGTTCGATGCCGCTGTCGGTCAAGGCAGCGATCGAAGCGATCGAGATGCTGGACGGCGACATGGTGATGCTCAACGACCCATTTGCCGGCGGCACCCATCTGCCCGACATCACCTTGGTCGCGCCGATCTATGTTGATGGCTCCCCAAAGCCAGCCTTTTTCGTGGCCAACCGTGCCCACCATTCAGATGTCGGCGGCATGACCGCCGGTTCGATGCCGGTTTCAACCAGCATCTTCCAAGAGGGGATTATCATCCCGCCAACCAAAATCGTCAGTGCCGGAGAAATCGACCGCAACCTGTTCCGCCTGCTGCTGCGCAATGTGCGCACTCCGCAGGAGCGGGAAGGCGATTTTGCCGCCCAGGTAATGGCCAACCTCACCGGGGTGCAGCGCAGCAAACAACTTGTTGAAAAATACGGCCTCCAGCAAACCTGTGACTACGCCAGGTACTTCAACGACTACGCAGAGAAAATGCTACGGCAAACGATTGCTGGAATTCCGGATGGCAATTATCAGTTCGAAGATTGTCTCGATTCGGACGGGTTCAGTGCGCAACCGGTGGTTTTGAAATTGCAACTGGAGATCAAAGGCGATTCAGCTGTACTCGATTTTCGTGGCTGCGCCCCGCAGGTCAAAGGAAGCGTCAACGCCGTTTATGCCATCACCCTGTCGGCGGTTCTTTACTGTTTCCGCTGTCTGGTCAAAGAGGACGTGCCGACCAACGCCGGAATTGCCCGACCACTGACGATTCTCACCAAACCAGCTACGGTGGTCGACGCCCGCTTCCCAGCGTCGGTAGCCGGGGGGAACGTGGAGACCAGCCAGCGGATCGTTGATCTGGTGCTCGGCGCACTGGCGCAGGCGATTCCGGAACAGATCCCTGCGGCCAGCCAGGGAACGATGAACAATACCACCATCGGCGGCATCGACCCACGTACCGGACAACCATTCAGTTATTACGAGACCCTCGCCGGCGGTTGCGGGGCAACCAGTAGTCAGGACGGCGCCAGCGCCGTCCACTCGCACATGACCAACACCCTCAACACACCGGTTGAGGCGCTAGAATACGCCTACCCTTTTCGGGTGACGCAATACAGTTTGCGGGAGGGATCCGGCGGCCATGGACAAATGAAGGGAGGAGACGGGCTGGTGCGGGAGATTGAAATGCTTGCAGAAACGGAAGTCACAGTCTTAAGCGAGAGACGCCGGAACCAACCATTTGGACTTGCTGGCGGAGCAGCGGGTCAATCGGGATGCAATCTTAAAATAATCGGAGAGCACCGCGAAAAATTGCCAGAGAAGGCGACCGGCTACTTTAAAACGGGGGAACGGCTGCGCATTGAAACCCCCGGAGGCGGCGGTTGGGGGAAAACTGAGAACTAATGTCTGTTCCTAGTGTCTTTCAAAACCGTTCACAAACCTTTGAAACAGAAACTGAACCAGAAATAAAGCCGCACCAATGGCCGGAGCAAACATATAAGCAAGTCGAATTTTTGCAGTTTTTATCGCTTCAACAACAATAGAATTACGCCGATCAGCTTCCCGCCTTTCTTGGTTCATCAGGAGGGTTACGATCTCTTGAAAGCTTGTCTCTATTTCTTCGAATTCGCGTTTCCACTGCAATGATAACGATAACGAGTCGACCGCCTCAACCGACTTAGCTCCCGAGACATGGCTCATTTGAACCATCTGCCCGATCTCTGTTTCAAGTAGTTTAAGTAAAGAATTTTCCGTAACCGAAGGGTCCTTTGCCAAATTTTGATATTCCTCAAGATAGGCTAAAAGCTGCTGCCGAGTGTGATTGATTTCAGCATCATCGGCAGCTATCCATTTTCGCCTCTCAGCTGTCTTCCGAATGGAGTAAAGAGAATATATTTCCAGAATTTCGGTAAACAGCGTCGATCCCTGAATATGAATATTCTGGAGCAAGCCAACGGCTCGAACACTTTCCTCTGAAAAACTGTGATAATTACGTTCAATTATGCCAAACTGCCACAGGCTGACGACCCCACCGGTCAAAATCACCAAAACCGCTAACAGATAGAGAATAAACAACCTGTTGCGAATAGTCATAGGATGCCTTCCTGAGCTGTTTTTACCGACCTTGGATGCAATCCACAACGACCAAAACCCTGCCCATGATAAAACGATTGCCAGCCGTCACCCGATATATGACTATAATACTCGCACTTCGATGCGTTTGCTACGATCAACTGCTATAAATAGGTGTCGTTGACAGATCTTGAGGCATGAATTACCTATAGGCCGCTATTCTCAGGGCGGGGTGAAAGTCCCCACCGGCAGTATTCTGGATAACTCCGGGAAGTCCGCTAGTGCAACGGCACTGTCTGTCACTGCCTGAGCGAAGAGCGGGTGCAACGACTGTAGCTGCCGATGATGACGATTGAAGATCTGATCAGCTATCACATTACACTTCAGGAAATAGCCAGTTAGTCATCCAGTTTGCTCTTTCCGGCGAACAGATACCAACCGGCGGCCAGCAACTGGCAACCGATCAAAAGCAGAAATGCCGCACGATAACCTGCCGGTTGATATCCGCCATCCATATCGGTCGGCCACAGGCCGATAACCGCACCAATCAGCCACTGTCCAGCAAATGCGCCGACAAAGACAAGCAAATTGAGGCAGGTGTTGCAGCGTCCGGTCAAGTTTTTCGGGAAGCTTTGCGCCAGTACGGCATACGGCAGAATACAGGAGGTTCCGAAGAACCCGAAGCAAGGCCACAGCACTGTGGCATACTCCGGCACTCCAACCAGAAACCCCTGAATCAAAATGAAACAACTCATGCCACTTGCCGCAACCACCACCGGTGAAATCCCAACTTTGGACAGGCGTCCCGTCAGACTGCCGAAGGTAAAATAGCCGACAATCATCGCCAACGCGATCACAAACAACATCTCGGAAACCTGACCGCGACCATACCCTGCAACATCCCGCAACCAGGGGCCGGACCAGAGTCCCTGAATCGAGAGGTAAGCAGACTGCCCTGCAAATGCCCACGGTGCTATCCGCCAGAAAACTTTGCTTTTCAGTACCGACCTGAGCCCCTGCAGCTGTTCGGCAAAGCTCTCCGGAAGCTGCTCTCGGGGCCGCTCCGGCACAACAAAAAAAACCGTCACTGCAGCAATCAATCCGAGTCCTGCCAGGGCCAGAAACACGCCACGCCAATCGGTAAACTGTAATGCGGCTTGCACCGGTGTCGTTGCCGTCAGTGCGCCCAGGCCGCCCGACACCATCTGCACACCGTTGGCGAAGGGTAATTTTTGGACCGGCAACCAGGTCGAAAATGATTTAAACGCAGCCATTAAGCAAGCGGAAACGCCAAGTCCGATCAATGCACGGCCGAGTAAGAGCCCGGCCATAGAATCGGCAACGGAAAACAGTAATGCTCCCGCCGCAGCAAATAGAAGCAGTAAACTTTCGACGCGCCGCGATCCGAAGCGATCAAGCAAAATCCCCAGCGGAGGCTGAAACGCGGCAAAGGACAGAAAGTAAGCGGAAGTCAATAAACCAAGATCAGCCGGGCTAAGAGCCAGGTCGGCGACCAGATCGGCGGCAATGACCGCATTGACGGTACGAAAAGCGTACGAGACAAAATAGCCGAGTCCAAAGGGCAGAAATAATCGAAGCAGAAGCAACGAGGACGGCGGAGCAGCCATCATCTACCACCACAGACACCACAACGGGTGCAGCCAGCACTGCAGGGAGGGGACAACTTACCCTGCAAACCTCGCTGGTACTCCCGCCAAAGATAGTCGCGGGAGAACCCCTGGTCGATCACCTCCCAGGGAAAAGACTCATCCTGCCCCCGTTCTCTAGTGACATAATCATCGAGGGCAATACCGGCCTTTTTGCACAACTGCTTCAGATTGCCCCCTTCAGCCAGATCAGGCAACAGCCTGCCGATCTGCCTGTCCCCACGCGATAAAAATGCCTGCAGGACCGAACAGCGGATCGATTCGCTAATCAGGTCGGTGTTCGGCATTCGAGCGATCGCAGCATGGAGGAAGCGTAGTTTCTTCTTCAAGCTTTTCTCTGGCTCCATACCACACCACTGCAGCGGGGTGAACGGTTTGGGAATAAAAGGGTTAACACTCAAGGTTACACTGCCCATCTGCCCGCGTGCGCGACCGGCTTCACGCCAGATAAGACGAATTTTTTCAGTCAAAGCGATCAGCTCGTCGAGATCTACCTGAGTTTCGTTCGGCAAGCCAATCAGAAAATAGAGCTTTAAATTACGGATGCCTCCATCCGCCAGTAGCTGCACGGCATGAAGGATCTGCTCTTCATCAAGATTTTTGTTGATAAGGTCACGCAGCCGCTGGCTACCCGCCTCAGGTGCAATGGCTGCGGTCCGCAAACCTGATGCGTGTAAGCTAGCAACTTCACTGGCCCTCAGGGCATCCAGGCGTAAGCTGGATACTGACACCTGCCCACCTCGATCAATAATTTCGCGCTGCAACGGATCGATCTGCGAATGATCAGCAACCGCCGCACCTACAAGACCGATTTTGTTTCGTTGACAAAGCCCTTCATCAACCTGGTTCAGCAAATTATCGAGGCTGCGCTCTCGGGGCGGCAGGTAGATGTAGCCAGCAGCGCAAAACCGACAACCGCGTGAACAACCGCGAGAAACTTCCGTTAAGGACATGTCTCCGAATTCAGTATCTTCAGCATGAATGAAGCTGCGACTGACAGAATAGTCCAGATCGGTTAAAAACTGACGGAGGGGAGTATGAGTTTGGGGGTGATGGGGCAGATAAATTCCAGGCAAGACTGCTAGCTGCCCCCATAGTGATTCATCGACTACTACAGCATGCAGAAGTATATCGAGTAATCCAGAGAGAATCGGTTCCGCCTCCCCCACCACGACAACATCAACGACATCAGCCAACGGTTCCGGATTGAGAAACGCACAGACACCGCCAAACACAACTAGTGGGTAATCTGCTGTTCTGTCATCAGCAAAGAAGGGAACACGCCCGAGTTCAAAAATGAGCGGCAAATTCAGATAATCGTTTTCAAAAGAAACTGAAAGGGCGATCAGATCGAAATCTGCTAATGGTTGTTGCGATTCATAGGAGACAAGCGGAAAACCGGTTTTGCGATGTTCCTTCAGCTCATCGTCATCAGGGAGAAAAAAGCGTTCACACAAACAATCTTCACGATTATTCAGCAGGTGATAAACACTTTGAAAGCCGAGGTTGCTCATCCCCTGGTGATAGAAATTTGGATAGATCAGGGCGATCCGGTAGCGATCAGTCCACGCATGACGGATGGTTCCTACTTCTTTCGCGAGGCGCTGCTGAATTATCTGTATGATCCGGTGTGACATGACTGTTATTTAACCACAGAGGCGTTGCTATGCGAACAAAGAAAAAGGGGCCGCATTTACGGCCCCTGGTGACGAGGGAGTCGTCAGGGAAATAATCACAATATACAGAACGCTGTACATCTGCCGGGCGGAGAACCGGCGCACATCACAGTTAAACTGCTCACAGTATTACCTCCAACGCCCTATAACCTAGGCGTGATTAAATTCGCAATCTGCTAACCGCAGATGCGAGAAAATCTGGGCAGTACAATCAGTTAACTAATCGACCCGACGACGCAGGAACGTCGGGATATCGAACTGTTCATCATCGACAAACAGATCACGATTGCGGCTAGGCGTCTCGCGCTGTTTCATGCCCATTGATCCGGTCTGTTGATTGCGTATATGAGTCGGGGTGTCGAAATCAACCTTTGCCGTCGATCGCATCATCGGTTCCGGTCTTGCGCTGAGGGTTTCCGTCACTCTCCGTTTATTCTCGAAGTTATCGCCGAAACCTGTCGCAATTGCAGTGATTTTAATTTTATCGCCCAAGCTTTCATCGATCACCAGACCAACAATGATGTTGGCGTCCTCATGAACCTTTTCATGGATAATGGTCGATGCTTCCTCGAACTCTTCCATGGTCATGCTGGAGGAACCAGAGATATTAACCAAAACGCCCATAGCGCCAGAGATGTCGACTTCCTCCAGCAGCGGACTGCTTATGGCGTTATGAGCGGCTTCTGCAGCACGGCGTTCGCCTTCAGCGACACCGATCCCCATCATAGCCATGCCACGGTTGCTCATGACGGTTCGAACATCGGCAAAGTCGACGTTGATCAAACCTTCGGTAGTAATCAGGTCGGAGATTCCCTGCACTGCCTGCCGCAGTACATCATCGGCCGGCTTAAAGGCATCTAGGATACTCATGTTCTTGCCGGCCAGGCCAAGCAGACGATCATTCGGCACGACAACCAGGGAGTCAACAACTTCCCGGAGTTCAGTGATGCCCTGCTCGGCACGCTGCATCCGCTGTTTTCCTTCACGGGTAAACGGCTTGGTCACCACACCGACAGTCAGCGCACCGGCTTCTTTCGCAGCCTTGGCGATAACTGGTGCAGCCCCGGTTCCAGTACCACCGCCCATACCGGCGGCAACAAAGATCATGTCGGAACCTTCAAACATTTCGACCAGGCGCTGATGATCTTCTTCGGCAGCCTGACGGCCTATTTCCGGATTGGCTCCAGCGCCCAACCCCTTGGTCAGATGGCCTCCGAGCTGTACCTTCATGGAAGCTGAACTGCGCCGTAATGCCTGGGCATCGGTGTTGGCTGTAATAAACTCAACACCATCGACATTGGAACTAATCATAGTGTTGACTGCATTACCGCCGCCACCACCAACACCCACCACGCGAATCTTCGCAACTTGATCCAAGGTATCTTCAAATTGAAACATGACTCCCTCATTCGTAGGCATTTTGCCCTCCCCTTTTTCAGTTGCGCTACAGGCTCTCCGCAGATCCTATAGCTAGTTAAATTTAATTTAGGCTAATTTAG
>NZ_QKAP01000008.1 GCF_003247215.1 Malonomonas rubra
CGAACCGCCTTTATCTGAACAACGGCAATGGTACTTTCCGTGAAGTCTCCCGTGAAGCGGGTGTTGATGACCGCAACTGGGGGCTCGGTGCCTCCTTTGCCGATATCGATAATGATGGCGACCTCGACCTGTTCGTCTCCAACTATGTCGGTCGCAACGGTCTCTACCTGAACGACGGCACAGGCAAGTTCACCGATGTTTCCGAGCAGGTAAAAAACAAGCAGCAGGGCTGGGGCAAAGGGCCGGCCTTCGGCGATATCGATCATGACGGCGACCTCGACCTGTACGAAGGGGACTGCAAGCTGGCCAACCAGCTCTACCTGAATGACGGCAAGGGTATGTTTACCGATATTGCCGGTGAGCAGCCGCAATTGCAGTGCGCCACCGTGCGCACCAAGGGAACTGCCTTTGCCGATGTTGATAACGACGGCGACCTCGATCTCTACGTGGTCAACTGGGGCGCGGAGAACAAGCTCTACCTGAACCAGCAGAATGACAACAACTGGCTGAAGGTCAAGGCGGTCGGCAGCGGCTCCAACAAAGATGCGATCGGCACAAGGATCGAATTGTATAATGGCGATCAGCTGCTGGCAGTACGTGAGGTGGGCAGCGCGACCGGTTTCTGTGCACAGGAACCGCTGGTACAACACTTTGGCGTTAAGGCGGGTGACAGTTACCGGGTCAAGGGGCTTTTCCCAAGCGGGAAAGAAGTTATACAAGACGATATTCGTACTGGACAGATACTGCGAATAGAAGAACCGAACTAATGACGGTAGGGGCGACCCAACGGGTCGCCCTTTTTTGTTAGCAACCTCAGGCGACCTGTGGCTCGCCTCTATGTTTTCTTATGACTGAACTTTGTCACACACGCCGATACGGCGGTATCTTCACGCTCTGCATGGCAACATTGATGTACGAGTTGATTCTGACACGGATCTTCTCGGTGCTGATGTGGTACCATTTCGCGTCGATGGCAATCTCTCTGGCCTTGTTCGGTCTCGGCGCCGCCGCCTTGCTCGTCTACCTGCGCCCCCGCTGGTTTCCCGAACAACAACATGCCAAACAAACTAGCCGTTTTGCCTACTGTTTCGGCCTGTCCGTAGCATTGTTTTTTCTCCTGTTTGTCCTGTTTCGGCTGCAACCGCAACTCGGTTTCCGGGTTCTCTCCTTTTTTCATCAGCCCTTCTATCAGCCGTTCCAACAGGGTAATGTCCAGCAAAACCTGGAACTGACCCAGCTGCTCGGCCTGGCAGCCCTCTATCTGCTCACTTCCATGCCATTCTTCTGTTCCGGACTGACGATCACCCTGTTGTTGAGCAGAGAACACCAGAACTTCAAAAAGCTCTACTTTTTCGATTTGTTCGGTGCCGGGGTCGGCTGCCTGCTCATTATCCTGATATTGAAGCTTGTCGGCGGCATCGGCGGGTTGTTGGTGATTGCGATACTCGGGCTACTAGCTGCGCTGTTCCTGCAGGACAAAACGAATCACGGCAAGTCTGCGCTCGGCGTCTGGCTGGCGATCGGGCTCTGCGCGCTGGCCCTGTTCGCCAATCTAGCCAGCGACTTTGCCGAGATCCGTTTTGTCCGCGGGCGCTACGAACCGAACCTGCTCTGGAGTTCCTGGAATTCTTTTTCGCGGGTCGCCGTCTATCCGGCGCAGAGCGAGGAAGCTGGACGCGCCTGGGGCCTGTCGCGCAACTACCGTGGCGCAGTTCCCGAACAGCTGGGGATGGTGGTCGATGATACCGGCTACACCAGCCTTTACCGCTGGACGGGAAAAGATGGCTTGGACTTCTTCCGCGCCAACGTCATCAGCCTCGCCTATACCCTGAAGCAACAGCCGAGTGTTTTGGTGATCGGTCCCGGCGGTGGCAAGGACGTGTTGGCAGCACTGGCGATGGATGCCCGGCGGGTGGTGCCGGTCGAGGTCAACCCGCTGATTATAGAAGCTGTCAATGAACAGTTCGCCAGTTTCAGCGGCGAACTCTACCGGCAACCGAAAGTCGATCTGCAAATCGATGAAGGGCGTAGCTTCATCCGGCGCAGCCAGGAACAGTTCGACATTATCCAGGCATCAGCGGTGTTCGGTCGCATGGCACCATCTGCCGGAGCTTTTACCCTGTCGGAAAACAACCTCTACACACTGGAGGCGTTCAACGACTACTGGCAGCACCTAACCGATAATGGCATCCTTTCGATTTCCCGCTTTATTTTTGAACGGGAGACTTTGCGGCTGGTCGCATTGGGCTTGGAGCTACTCAAACAACAAGGCGTTGCCGACCCGGCCGCCCACATCGCCGTGATCAAGGAGCGCGGGCTGGCAAATTTCATGCTGAAGAAACAGCCTTTCAGCGCTAACGAGCTGCAACAGCTGGCGCAACAGGCGCGGGACAAAGCCTTTGATATTGTCTATTTGCCGGGTTATCAGCAAGGTCAGAAAGTTTTCCAGCAGCTGATCGCCTCCGCTGGCAGCACGGAATTCTATCGAACCTTCCCTTTCGACATCAGCCCGACCGACGACAACCGGCCCTTTTTCTACTACATGCTCAAACCGGGCGATTTTCTCAATCTGTTCAGTTTTCCAGAGCGCGGGCCGTTCGAAGACCGGGCGATCCTGATCCTGCGAAACCTGCTGCTGGTGGTCGGCAGTGCGGTGCTGCTGGTGTTTTTGCTGCCGCTATTGCTCATGCACCGGGAAGCGTTGAAAAACAAACTGGCCGGTCGTCGAATCTGTTATTTTTCCTGTCTGGGGCTTGGTTTCATGCTGATCGAAATCGGACTGCTGCGCCGTTTCACACTATTCCTCGGCCAGCCGATCTATTCCCTGGCGGTCATCCTGTTCGCGCTGCTGGTGTTCTCCGGCCTTGGCAGCCTGCTGTCACAACGCTTTGTCAATAGTGCTCAGCGTTCACTACCACTGTTGCTAGGTGCCCTGATGCTCCTTGCGACCGCCTACAGTTACACTCTGCCGCCCCTGCTGGAAGCTGCCGTCGCCTGGCCATTGGTAGCGCGCTGCCTGTTGTCAGTCCTGCTGCTTGCCCCGCTCGGACTACTACTTGGCATGCCGCTACCGCTCGGGGTGCAGCTGTTACATCCGCAGGGGGATGAAATCCCCTGGAGTTGGGGAATCAACGGCGCAACCAGTGTCCTCGGCACCATTCTGGCCGTGGTGCTGGCGATGAATTTTGGCTTCAACCTGACCATCATGGTCGGTATAGTAGTTTACTTGCCAGCGCTTTTCGTCATCCTGACGTTGCGCTCGAAACGAGGGATAAGATGAGCCGCTCTTTCGCCATTATTCTGCTCTGTCTACTGCTCGGCTGCTCTTCGGAGCAAGGGATCGAGGGGCAGCTGCTGTTTCAGAACAAGCCGTTGCCGGGTGCCCAATTGGAAGTCTACCTACGCAGCGGCAACGAACGTACCTCGACTCCGTTCAGTGTGGCAACCAGCGATGCCGAAGGCCGCTATCGCCTGTCGTTGCCGGCCGGAGAGTACTATCTGGTCGGTAAGCTGAAGCAGCAAAGTGGCGGTCAGAACCGGATGCTGATGGCAGATGCGCCGGCGAATCCCTATCGGGTGTCTGGAGCGATCCTTACCATTCCTCCATTTTCTCTGCGCGAGATGGGACTGGGGGGCAACCTGCCAGCGGATCCCGACACCTGGATCGAAGGACGTTTGACCGCTGCCGGGAAACCGGTGGCCGATGGTTTCGTTTATCTTTACACCGAGGCAATCGATGAGTTGATCGGTCCAACTTACGCTAAGCAGGTTCAGGCTGACCGCGAGGGTAACTTCCTCATCGAACTTCCTGCTGGCAAATACTGGCTCTCGGCCCGCAAACGGGCGGATGGTTCCCGCTCCGGAGCGCCGCAGGTCGGCGACTGGAGCGGGAACTATCCCGGCAACCCGATCAAAATAACTGCCGGAGAACAGCTACACTTGGATGAATTCCCTCTTGCTCGGGTTTCGGCAGAGAAACACCGGCAACGGATGGCCAGTGGCAAATTTGCAGCCACCGATACGGTAATCCATGGCCGAGCTGTCGACCAACAAGGTCAACCGTTAAGCGGTGTGTATGTCTACGCCTACCTTGATAGCCGGATGATCGGGAAACCGAGCCATATCTCTGCACCGACAGGAGCGGACGGTAAGTTTCAGTTGTTCCTAACCAGCGGCGGAGGTTACTATATAGGGGCCCGCAGCACCTTTGGCGGACCGCTGGAGCCGGGAGAATGGGTCGGCACCTATGACGGGCAAGCGGATCACCGTCTCACCCTTGAAACTGGCGAGAACTATGGGCTCGGCGACCTCGTATTAAAAGAAGTCTGGTGATTATGCTTTTTGAAAAAAAACGTAAACTGAACACAAATCGAAGTAAAAAAGAGGGAAAGACACACAAAAAAACGCTCTTTGCCCCGCTTTTCCAACTGCTCATACCAATCATCATTTTAGCGTTGTGGCTAGGACTGCTACCGACTTTAGCCACTTCCGCTGTTATTTCCGAGGACACCGAATGGAGCGGCAGCCGCCAAGTCCGCGAAACAGTGCGGGTCGAAAAGGGGGCCACGCTGGTCATCGCTCCCGGCAGCCAGCTGGAATTTATCGACGGACACTTGGAGGTATCCGGCACCCTGGTGGCGGATCGAGCCAATTTCAGTGGTGCCAACTGGCAGGGGTTGGTCCTGAACCACAACAGCTCTGAGACCAAGATCAGCGACAGCAAGATCACCGGTGCCCAAACCGGCATCCTGATCACTGGGGGAGCGCCGCAACTTACAGGAGTCGTGCTGGAGAACAATCAGGTCGGAATAGAACTGAAGCAGCAGGCCAAGGCGACCTTGGACAACTGCTCCTTCCGCAACAACGGCAAAGTCGGCTTGTTTGTCAAAGAGGGTTCAAACGCGATTGTCAGCAACAACCTCTTCACCGGTAACGGGAAGTTCGGCAGCTATATCTACCGGGCCAACCCCGAACGTTTTGCCAACAACCGTTTCACCAACAACGAGGTCGGGCTGATGATTGCCTACCTCGGCAGCCAGCCGACCATCGAGAAGAACCAGTTTCGCGACAACCGGATCGCCATCCATGTCGACCGGGCAGCCACTCCCCAGCTGCTCGGCAATCTGTTAGAGGCAAACGATATTGGCATCAAACTGCAACGACGTGCAGACCCACTTGTGAAAGGCAACCGTTTGCAGAAGAACAAACTGGGGATGCTGATCTGCTACTCATCCTACCCGCAGATCGTCGGCAACGACTTTCTTGACAACCAACTGGCATTACAGCTGGAACATCAATCGACCAGCTGGGAGCGTGCCAACGGAGCCGCCAGTCGCGAACAGGAGCGGATAGCACACGGGGCGTTCGGAAGCAAAAAGCAACCGGTTGTCGATACCAGTGCCCAGCGGCTGAAAAAACTCGACGGCACGATCGATGCGCGCAACAACTGGTGGGGGGCAACGGAATCACAGCAGATTGCCTCAACAGGTACAGACGGCAACCTCCCCTTTATTCACGATGGCCTGGATCAGCCGCTCTTCCACGATGCGGGCAAAGACTACCCCCTCGACCGGGTTCGTTTTTATCCTGCGGCTCAGCAGCCGCAGTTTGCAGAAAGTGATTGAAAATGTTCAGAATGTTACTGCTTTTACTGCTGCTGCCTTCGCTGGCCGCCGCTGCAGGGATCAAAGGGAGGGTCGCCTGGCGCGGCCAACTGATCGAAGGACTGAAAGTGCATGCCTACCGGTCGATGGACGATCTGGTCGCAGATCAACCATTGGCGATCTCCGCACCGACCGGGGTTGACGGCACCTATCAGCTGGAGCTACCACCAGGCAACTATTTTCTGCTGGCACGCGACTTCACCGGGCTACCGCAGCCGGGCAAGCACTTCTGTTATTACAGCGGTAGCCCGGTCCAGGTCGCCACAGAAGGCTTCCGGCAGGTCGGCTTCAACTTGATCAAAATCCCAGTTCAAGCCGAGCCACGGAACGGCAAGCGCTCTGGACTGCAGGGCCGGATCAGTTACCAGGGGGAACCGCTCGAGCAGAGTTATCTCTACATCTATCAGGACTATCAGAAAAATTTCAAAGGACCGGCCTATTTCATCCAGCCGGTCGCCAAAGGCAACTTCCGCCTGTCCCTGCCACCAGGAGAATACTATGTGCTAGCCCGCAAGCGGGCGCGCGGCGGCCAGTTTGGGCCGATAGAGATCGATGATTATTTCAACTACTATTACGGCAACCCCGTGCAGGTCAAATCCGGTGAAGTCCAGCAGATCGAACTGGAAACGATCAAGCGATTGGCGATGCTCGAGGAGGAGGAACAAGCCTTTCAGGGGATCAAAGGGAGAGTTGTCGGACCGGATGGGCAAGGGATTTCCGGCTTGCGGGTCTTCGCCTATCGAGACCAACAGATGAGCGGGATGCCAAGCTTCTTTTCCCCTGAATCCGACAAAAACGGATATTTCCAATTGTCGATCCCGGAACTTGGCAGCTTCCACCTGCTAGCACGAAGATCATTCGGCGGTCCGGCATCCGATGGCGAACTGTACGGCAAATATGCCGGCAACGCCGATCACGAGGTGACATTAAGTACAGAGACCCCGATTCAGGAGATACGTATCGATGTGGCTCCGAGCCGTTAAACTTCTGCTGCTCTGCCTGCTCCCGGCAAATCTCTGCGCTGCCCCGCTGCTGATTGAAGGAACTCAGACGTGGCTGGGGGCTAAGCGGATCACGGACACGGTCAAAATTCCCAAAGGAGCGGTCCTGCAAATTGCCGCCGGCTCCCAAATTGAGGTTACTTCTCCCCAAGCAAAATTTCTCGTCGGTGGCCGCTTACTGGTTGAAGGGACAGCAGAAAAACCTGTGGTTTTCAAAACCCCCGCCGCTTGGGAGGGGATCGAATTCGTCGAAGCGGAGGCCGGTAGCCGGATCGTCCACGCCCGGTTCACCGATTGTCAGCAGGCAATCGGCATCTTCGCCACCTCCCCTCAGTTGGAGGATAACGACTTCTCCGGCTGCGCCATCGCCATTCAACTGCTGCGCGAATCGCAAACGACAATAGAAAACTGCAGGTTCGTCGACAACCAGATCGGATTGAAAGTCAGCATGCGCTCCAGCCCGACGATCCGCGACAATCATTTCAGTGGGAATCAGGCCGGTGTTCAGATCGGCAGTGGCAGTTCCGGCCTCATTAAGGGCAACAGCTTTAGCGACAATCAACAGGGCATCAATGTGCATCGCCTGTTCACCGGAGAAATCAACGGCAACAGCTTTAGCGGAAACAAAATCGGCATCCAAAACTATCAGACCCGCAACAACCCGGTGATCAAACAAAATCAGTTTCAGCAGAACGAAATGGCGATTGTGGCCGTGTCGTTCTCGTATCCGACGATCCTGCAAAACAACTTCATCGACAATGGAACAGCCCTCCACAACGATCAGTTCGGCTCGGCCAAGGTGGAGCACAACCTGTTCAAAAATAACCGCACAGCGATCTACAACAACCGCAAATCGAACCCGCAAGTCCGAAAAAACCTGTTCGAGAACAACCAGCTGGCACTCTTTTGCGACTATTCCTCCTACCCGGAAATAAAACAGAACCATTTTCTCGCCAATCAGCGGGCGGTGGAGTTAGGGATCTACCAGAGTGCCGATTGGGAGCAACAGGCAGGCTCGACGAAACTGTTGCGGCAAAAAGCGAATGAACGGAAGAGTCGCAACCCGTTGCTGGCGCAAGCACCGACAAAATTTACCGACCGGGTCGATATCACCGACAACTGGTGGGGCGAACAAACCGAGCTGTTGCAAAAATCCGGCGCCGAAGCCAATCTGGACCTGTTTTTCGATCGCCGCGACAAACCACTGGTCAGCTACCCTGGCTACGGTGACCAACAATACCGCCTCGATCTGGTCGTCTACGCCCCCTGGCTGAACGAACCGGTCGCTGACGTCGGGCCGGAGGGACTGCCATGAGATTACTTTTCCTGCTCATTCTCTTACTGTTCGCAAACTCCGCGACCGCGGGGATTATAACCGGCCGAGTCATCAATGGCGATGAGCCGGTCGCCGGGATGCGGGTTGCGGCGTATGCATCGCTGAACCCGAGCGACACCCCTTTGGCGGTCTCACAACCGACCGCTGCAGACGGCGCCTACCGGCTCGAGGTGGCTGGGGAGTATGTAGCCTTATATGCCAGCGATGCAACCGGACGCTTCGCATTTTGCGGCCGTAACCCGGTGGCCCTCGACGCAACGAAAACGGTCTGGGCCGGTCTGCAACTCATCACCCATGGGAAAACCGATGTGGTGGATTACGATGACGAATATTCGGCCGGGCTGGAAGGACAGATTTCGGCCGGGGGAGAACCCTTGTCCGGAGCGGTCGTCTACCTTTACCTGGATGTGACCGATGACCTCAAAGGTCAGGGGTATAGACGTTCGCTGCCGACCGGTGCGGATGGCTTTTTCTCCTTCGACAATCTGCCTGACAGCAATTATTTCCTGGTTGCCCGCAAGCGGCAGAGCGGTGCCGTACTCGGCCCGGTCCGTGAAGGCGACCTGCTCGGCGTCTATCCCGGCAATCCTCTACACCTGAAAGCCGGGCAACAGACCAAGGTCGAGTTCTCCCTGGTGCCGAAGCTTCCCGGTAGCGGCAGCGAGACGCCGAACCGTGCGAGCGCTATTCTATTGCGCGGCCAGATCGTTGATCAACAGGGGCAGCCGGTAGCGGGGCTGCACCTGTTTGCCTACCGCGATCGAGTCATCGGTCATGCCCGACCGGCAGCGCTCTCTGCAGTGACCGGCGCTGACGGACGCTTCGAGGTGAATTTCGCTGAACCTGGGATCTACTACGTTGGCGCCCGCCAAAACTACGGAGACTCCCCGGCACCGGGCGAACTGTTTGGCATGTACGAGGAAACTGCAGACCATAGCCTGAACGTCGCACAGGGGATGGAGGAAATCCGCATCGAAGTCACCCCCATAGATCTATTTTGAGGAAAGCGATGAAAAACAAGTTCATCTATCTTTCCTTGTTCATCCTACTGCTGTCCGGGTGTGCTGCCACCCACCCAGTCACCAAACTCGATAACCAGGTCATCGACAAAGACACCCGTTGGCAGGGGAATATCTTTATCCGCGGCCTCGTCACGGTCAAAAAGGGGGCACTACTGGAAATCGAGCCTGGCACAAGAATCTTTTTTGAACCCCTCGACAATGACGGTGACGGCATCGGTGACGGTGAACTGCTGATCGAAGGAAGCCTGTATGCGGTCGGCACCGAACAGCAGCCGATCCTCTTGACCAGCGGAGCAAAAAATCCGCGACCGCGGGATTGGAAGTTTCTCTATCTCGATTTTGCCCAGGATGTGGAAATAGCTCACCTGATCTCCGAGTATGCCTACAGCGGGGTCCAGATTCACTTCTGCCGTGCAAAAGTGACCGCTTCGGAATTCCGCTACAACGTCGACGGGGTCCGTTTTTCCACCGTCAACATTGACCTGACTCTCAACAATATTCATCATAACCAGCACGGCATCCGTTATGAAGAACGTCAGGGGAGCGGCTGGGTGCACCACAATCGGATCAGCGAGAACCAGGTTGGCATCTTCGCCGTCACCAAAAGTGACGACCGGACTCTGTTTGAAAAAAACAACATTGAAAACAACCGGGAATACCAGATCAAACTCGGCATCGAACAAAAAGAGAACCTGAGTTTTCCCCGCAACTGGTGGGGAGAACTGACCGACCAACAGCTTGCCGAACAGATTTTCGATCGCCACTTCGACCCCAACCTCGGCCAAGTGACAACCCCGCTGAGATTGAAAGAGCCGGTACAGCTCTCCTTATAAATAAGGAGAGAGTACGAAACAGCACACTAAAACTCCAGCGAAAACGGCCGGGATGAATCCCGGCCGTTTTGCTTCTTTTGCAACTGATTTTTTATCCCATGTTCTGCTAGTGATTGCTGAACCCCAACTCGACCAGTACGCAGGTTCCATCTGCAATCAAGTTGATCCCGTTTTCCTTACAGAAACTGATCGCAGCATCGCTCTGTGCCCCAGGCTGCATCCAGATATTCTCGATCCCCTTTTCCACCGCCATCTGCACCACCTTTTCGGTGATCTGTGGCGGCGTGATCACTGAGATGCTTTTGACACTATCAGGTAGGTCGGCAACCGAAGTCACACAGGCCAAACCTTCAATCTCTTTCTGGGCGGGATGGACCGGAACCACTTGACGGTTGTTTTCCAGATAGCAGCGCAGAACTTTGTTGCCGAATTTATCTCGATCATTGGAAGCGCCGACCACGCCAATCACCGGCGAGGTCAAAAAGATTTCCACTTGCTGTTTCACTGACATTTCTTCTCCTTTTACTGTTTTGCGGCCTGTTCCCGTTGTTTGGCACGTTCCAGAGCGGTCCGTCCGCAGACACGCTTTTCGTACTTCTGCAAGGCTTGTGATTCGATAGCCTGTTTTGCCGCACGCGCCCAGCGCAGGGTGTGGGCAGCGAGAATATCGGCCATGGTAAAGCTGTTGTTGACCAAATATTCCTGCTCTCCAAGCCCTTTGTCCAGTACCGCCAGGGCCCGCTGGAATTCCCAGGCGGCAACCGGCAATATCTGCGACACCTTTTTCTCTTCGGGAAACACAAAGCGATGCTTGTGGATCGTCCAGAGCGGTTGTTCAAGTTCGGTCAAAACAAAATAGCACCATTGGTCATATCTGGCCCGCTCGGCAGTGCCGACCGGTGGGACCAGCTCGGTTTCGGGATACTGGTCGCCAAGGTAAGTACAGATGGCGGCCGACTCACTCAGAACCAAGTCGCCATCCACCAGTACCGGCACCTTGCCAAAGGGATTCAAGCGCAGAAAGTCAGGTGCCTGCCCTTCCCCTTTCATCAGATTGACCAGATGGTACCGATACTCAGCACCGATTTCTTCCAAAGCCCAGACAACCCGAGTCGCGCGGGTCATCGGCATACCGTAAAGGTCATACATTGCGTCCCCCTTCCGGATTGGTTTCTATATCAATGATACCTCTGTTAGCGCCGACAAAAACAGCGGCGGGTCTGTTCTCCTCCTGCAGTTATTGGTCAGCAACTCTAGTTTAACAGGGAGCAACCATTTGTGGTCAAACCTTGCGTAATCCCTTTCTGCATGCAAGGCGAATTACCTCCGGCACAAAAACCAAGGGAGATTAAAGGTCAACGAGACAGAGGCCGATTGGCCATATATAATTTTCAGTAATCCACAATGCAGTATTCGAGGAGATAGGTGGCAGGAAGAATTCTTTATCGCCCATTAAATCGTGGGAAACAGCTTCGGCAAGGAAGCGATCTTCAGCCATTTTTCAGCCCTCATCGGTCGGTCCGGTGATCTAATGGTGATGATCAACATTCTCTGCGACGCCTATATCATGATAGAAATTGCCCAAGCCATGCTGGAAATGGAAGTTAACGAGATCGACTATGACGTCAGTGATACCATGAGTGAAGTTGCCAACATCAGGCGGGAGGGCCCAAATCGCGTCAGCTTGATGACAATCTAGATATCACTCTGGCACTCCCGACCACCGTTGTTGGTAAGGGCTACAGCATCTCCACCCCTAAATGAAGCGAC
>NZ_QKAP01000030.1 GCF_003247215.1 Malonomonas rubra
CGAAAAAATTTTCGGACTTTAAAGATGTTTTTATGCTGACGGAAAAGGTGGCTCCAAATCCCGTCAAGTTCAAATTTGCCTTGTCAAATACTCGTCCGACCACCGGTAATTTGGCTTTGTCATTTGCCTGCAATTGTTATCCGGAGGAATTATATCTTTTGGGTCTAGATTTCGGGTTCCGGCATGAAGAAAAAACTCATGTTGCAGAAAGCATTATTTATAAGAACAAGGCATTTCAAACCCAGAACGCTGGGAGAAGTCAATTGCCGGTACAGGCGAATTTCTCCGATGCTGAAACCGTGTTGACCCAACCCTATTTCAATCAGGCCAGGCAGATGGCGGAAAGGGCCATTGAATCAGTTGATGGGAGGGTTAAAGTTTTCAACTGCTCCGATGGCGCATTGGTAAGGGGAGCAGAACCTTTGCGCGCCGAGCAGATCGCTTTGCGGGCGTACGACAAGCAGGCAGACATCGATCTGATCCGCTCCTCTTTCAGGCCGTTGCGGGCGGGAGAGGATTGGGAACCGTTCCCGATGGCCGGGGAGCAGCTGCTTTCTCTGTATAAAAAAGGGCTGCTGAACGAATTGAAAATGAAAAAGTTCAATTGGTTCAAATTCGCCAAGATAGTGGACAGTATTGATCATATGGTTTTGAAGCGTTTGCCACGGAAGTCAGTGGTTGAGGGAGATATGCGTCTTGAGCCGTACATGGAAGTTGTACGAGAGCTGCTGATCATGTGGTACCGGTTTTTGTGTTTTGGTAACAACGAGCATGAATGGCAGCAGGTTTACGAGGTTGGTTATCAGGAACTGGCAGCCTTGATTGAGGATATGCATTGGGATGATTTGTAGGAGTGCCCGTGTGCCTATGGCGTATTTTACATCCCTCAATGCATGTGTGCCGCGATTCAATGGCTAACAATTCTAACGTCTCTCTAAAAAGAGGCGAATCTGCTGAAACAGGAGCTGGCCCGAATCATAACGCCCATCTTTTTCAGCGAAAAAACAATCAGGTGCCGTAGCTCCTCATCAAATCTAGGGCCCAACTTGCGGGAGTGAAGTTGGGCCCCGTCCCGCCGATTCTTTAGCTAATTCAACGAATACGCAAACAGGAATAACTCCACGATTTACCAAGATCCGTGTGTTTTTCGTGGGTTGTAAATAAGAAAAATCATAAAACCGTTAAAGATGTTGGATTTGTCTGTCGAGAAGAGAGCAAAGGAAAACCAGTGCCGAGGAGGTAAGGGATAGGGCCCTCGCTTTCTGGCCATTTTTTAGAGACGACCCGTTGGTCGCTCGCCGTAAATAAATTTGTGCAAGGATGACCACGAACGAGGTCCACGGAGGAAGATCATGGCTCTTACAATCAACACTAACGTAGCTTCCCTTAACGCCCAACGTAACCTGGGTACTTCGCAGAGCAAACTGAACAAATCGATGCAGCGCCTCTCGTCAGGTCTGCGCATCAACAGCGCGAAGGACGATGCTGCCGGTTTGTCGATCTCCGACCGTATGACCTCGCAGATCCGCGGTCTGAATCAGGCTGTCCGGAACGCCAACGACGGTATTTCCCTGGCACAGGTTGCTGAAGGCGCCATGGCGGAAAGCACCAACATCCTGCAGCGGATGCGTGAGCTGGCGATCCAGTCGGCGAACGATTCGAACAGCGGTTCCGACCGTGCGTCCCTGCAGAAAGAAGTGGCCCAGCTGCAGCAGGAGCTGGACCGGATCGCCACCACCACGTCGTTCAACGGTAAGAAGATTCTGGATGGTTCTTTTACCGCCCAGCAGTTCCAGGTTGGTGCCAACGCTGGCGAAACCATCTCCTTCTCGACCAGTGCGACTTCGTCGACCGATATCGGTTCTCACCAGTACGAAACCGATGGAACGATCAACAATGCTGCCGCTACTGCAGCTAACAATGTTGCCGCTCAGTCCCTGACCGTGTCCGGTTCCCTCGGCCAGGCCACTGTTTCTGTCGCTGCTGGCGCCAGTGCCAAGGCGATTGCGGCCGGCGTCAACAACAAGGCGAACGACACCGGCGTTACTGCCACCGCAGTGACTTATGCCAAACTGGAAGTCGGTACCGCAGGTGCAACGAGCTTCACCCTGGAAGGCAAGAACGAGGGTGATGCGGTGACCATCTCCGCCAACATCACCGACATCAACGATCTGACCGAGTTGGCCGATGCGATCAACTCTCAGTCCTCGTCGACCGGTGTCACCGCGCTGTTGTCCGATGACAAGTCGAGCATTACCCTGAAGAACTCCGAAGGGTTTGATATCAGCATGGCTTGGGCTGCTGGTGATATGGACGTCACGGGTCTTGCGGCTGACGGTGAGACGGCAGCTGGTAGTGCTGTGACGATGGCTGCTTCAGGCAACCTCGCCACTGTCGGTGGTAGCGTGACCTTCAACTCGGAGAAATCCTACTCCGTGGCTACGAGTGCCGTAGGTACCGTCCTCGGCGCAGCCCTTGAGTCGAGTACTCTTTCTTCCGTCGGCGACATCGATGTCTCTTCATCGGCCGGCGCCAACGATGCCCTGGAAGTTATCGACAAAGCGATCGCCAAGATCGACGGCGAGCGGGCCAGCCTGGGTGCTATCCAGAACCGCTTCGAGTCGACCATCGCCAACCTGCAGAACATCTCGGAGAACGTGACTGCTGCCCGATCGCGGATTCTTGATGCCGACATCGCTCAGGAAACTTCGGAAATGACCAAGCAGAACATTCTGCAGCAAGCTGGTGTTTCGATCCTGTCGCAAGCCAACCAGGCACCGCAATTGGCACTGTCGCTGCTCGGCCAATAGTAGAGCGTAGCTTTCGGGGGCCGGCTTGGTCGGCCCCCGGTTTAAGCTGATGGAATAGGGAAAAGATGCAAAAAAAAACAATAAAAATGAGTGAAAATTAACAACGCAAGTATTTTCAAGAGCTTACGCTCGGCAAAAAAGTACGAAAAATCTAAAGTTTTCAGCCTCGATGGCCGAAAAGAGGACAGACGGGGAAATCCAACGCATTAAAGGAGGCAGGAGCAAGACGACGCGGTCCCCAGTAACAGGTAATATTAATATCAAAACAAAACAGGGCACGGACG
>NZ_QKAP01000046.1 GCF_003247215.1 Malonomonas rubra
ACGGCGTGCGTTACGGGGTGCGCGTGGATAAAGGGGAAGGGCTGATCGGCATGTACCAACAGACCCGCGCCGCTGGCTTTGGCGACGAGGTCAAACGGAGGATCATGCTCGGAACCTACGCCCTCTCTTCCGGCTACTACGATGCTTATTACCTCAAGGCGCAGAAAGTTCGGACCCTGATTCGCCAGGATTTTCTCGATGCGTTTGAACAGGTCGATTTCATGCTCGCGCCAGTAGCACCGACCCCGGCTTTCAAGATCGGTGAGAAGACCGACGATCCGCTGCAGATGTATCTTTCCGATATCTTCACCATTTCGCTCAATCTGGCGGGGCTATGTGGCATCAGCCTGCCCTGCGGGGTGAGTGGCGAGGGTTTGCCGATCGGGCTGCAGTTATTCGGCAAGCCATTTGCGGAGAGCGAAATCCTGCAGGCGGCCTGGGCGTTTGAAAATGCAACCGATTTCGGCGGCAAGCTGGCGCCGCTGTAGTCGGAAAGGATAGAAACATGGATTCAAGATATGAAGTCGTGATCGGGCTGGAGGTTCACGTCCAGCTTACCACCAACACCAAGATCTTCTGCGGCTGCTCCAAGGAGTTCGGCCAGGAGCCAAACAGCCAGACCTGCCCGGTTTGTCTGGGACTGCCCGGTGCTCTGCCGGTGCTGAACAAGCAAGTGGTTGAGTACGCGATCAAGACCGGTTTGGCAACCAATCACCAGATTGCACCCCGCTCGATTTTTGCCCGAAAAAATTACTTCTACCCTGACCTGCCGAAGGGCTACCAGATCTCCCAGTTCGAGCTGCCGATCTGCGAGCACGGTTGGTTGAACATCGAAACCGAGGAGCTGGGCAAGAAGAAGGTCGGCATTACCCGTATCCATATGGAAGAGGATGCCGGTAAGCTGATCCACAGTGACGGTAATAGCTCTGCAGTCGATCTGAACCGGGCCTGCACGCCGCTGTTGGAGATCGTTTCCGAACCGGACATGCGCAGTGCAGACGAGGCGATCGCTTATCTCAAGCAGTTGCACCAGATCGTCATGTATCTCGGCGTCTGCGATGGCAACTTGGAGGAGGGTTCCTTCCGCTGTGACGCCAATGTTTCGATCCGTCCCTGGGGGCAGGAGGAGTTCGGCACTCGCGCAGAGCTGAAGAATCTCAACTCCTTCCGCTTTATCAAGCAGGCGATCGAATATGAAGTCGAGCGCCAGATCGATGTTATCGACGATGGCGGCAAGGTGGTGCAGGAAACGAGGCTGTTCGATCCCGACAGCGGCGTGACCCGTTCGATGCGCGGCAAGGAGGAGGCGCACGACTACCGCTATTTTCCCGATCCCGACTTGGTGCCGCTGGTGGTTCCCGACGAGTGGGTCGAGCGGGTTCGCAGTGTGCTGCCGGAATTGCCGGAGGCGAAGATCAAGCGTTACACCGAACAGCTCGGCCTGTCGGAGTACGACGCCGGGGTGATCTCGACCGAGCGCCCGGTTGCCGAGTATTTCGAGGCTCTAGTTGCGCTTCACAACAACCCGAAAATCTGCGCCAACTGGGTGATGGGCGAGGTCTCCCGTGCCCTCAACGAAAACAGCATCGCCATCGGCGATTGCCCGGTTTCTCCAGAGTTGCTGGCCGGGGTGCTGGAGCGGATTGCCGATAATACTATCTCCGGTAAAATCGCTAAGACGGTCTTCGAGGAGATCTGGCAGACCGGCAAAACTGCCGATCAGGTGATCGAGGCGAAGGGGCTCAAGCAGGTCACCGACACCGGAGCCATTGAAACGCTGGTCGATGAAGTGATCGCCGCCAACCCGGGTCAGTTTGAAGAACTGAAGGGGGGCAAGGAGAAGCTGATGGGCTTCTTTGTCGGTCAGGTGATGAAAGCCAGCAAGGGTAAGGCGAACCCCGGGATGGTGAACCAGTTGATGCAGAAAAAATTAAAAGGATAAAACTTATGTCCGGTTGTCAAATAGATACCAGTGTGATCCGCCCTATCCGTTTTTTCAACGGCAAGTGCCAGATGCTCGATCAACGGTTGCTGCCGGCCGAGGAAGTCTGGCTCGAATATAACACCTATGAAGAGATTGCCGATGCGATCCGCACGATGGTAGTGCGTGGCGCACCAGCGATCGGCGTGGCGGCGGCAATCGGCGTCTGGTTCGGGGTGCGCGATATCGAGACCGCTTCGAGCCAGAAATTCTTCGCGCAGATGAAGCAGATCTGCGATGTGCTGGCCGCGACCCGCCCTACAGCAGTCAACTTGTTCTGGGCGCTGGAGCGGATGAAGCATTTCGCCGAGTCAAACCTCGACCGGAGCGTGATGGAGCTGAAGATTGGCCTCGAGTACGAGGCGTTGGCGATCTGCCAGGAGGATGAACAGCTCTGCATCAAGCTGGGTCGGCAGGGGCAGTCGCTGATTCCGGACGGTTCCCGGGTGTTGACTCACTGTAACGCAGGGGCCTTGGCAACCGCCGGTTATGGCACCGCCCTCGGCGTGATCCGTGCCGCAGTGGCCGCCGGCAAGAAGATTGCCGTGCTGGCCGATGAAACCAGACCCTGGCTGCAGGGTGCGCGGCTGACCACTTGGGAGCTGCAGAAGGATAACATTCCTGTGACCCTTATCTGCGACAATATGGCCGGCTACCTTATGAGCAAAGGTGAGATCGACTGCGTGATCGTCGGTGCCGACCGGATTGCCGCCAACGGCGACGTCGCCAACAAGATCGGCACCTACACGGTGGCGGTGCTGGCCAAGGAGCATAAGCTCCCCTTCTACGTCGCCGCGCCGATGTCGACCATCGATTTTAGTTTGAGCGACGGAAGCCAGATCCCGATCGAGGAGCGGGACGCCCTCGAGATTACCCATCTCAAGGATATCCAGCTGGCTCCGGAGGGGATTGAGGTACGTAACCCGGCATTCGACGTTACCCCGAACCGGTTAGTTACGGCGATTATTACCGAGTGCGGGGTAGTGCAGGGGGATTATCAGCAAGGTTTGGCTGAATTGATCCAAAAACGCTGAAAATTGGGGCCGATGAGAAAACAGCTTCGAGAAAAACTTGACCTGCTCGGGGGGAACAACGAGCAGCAGTTGACAGACTGGCTGAACAATTTTGGTTTGTTCGACGGGCAACGGGCGACGACCAATCTGGGGTTGATTGCCGAGCAGCTGGACGATTCGCAGATGTTGACCGATATTCTCGAAGATGCTTTCACCGTTGCCGATCCGGATACAGCGCTGAACTTGCTGGAGCGGGCGTTCAATTGCATTGATAAAGACACCCTGTTGGCGGTTTTGAAAAGGCCGGAGCGGCGCAAACAGCTGTTGACGATTCTGGGCGGTTCCCCGTTCCTTGCCGGGATCCTCTGCCGGAGAAACGTTTTTGTCGACCAGCTATTGCTGCAGGACGATATTGACCACCCACGCAACGAAGCGGAAATGCTTGCTGACCTGCGTCGGACGATCCCGGAACAGGCCGATTTCCAACAGCTGAAATCTGGGTTGCGGCAGTACAAAGTGGTGCAGATCCTGCGCATTGGCAGCCGTGATCTGTGTGGGATGGCCTCCTTGGAAGAGGTGACTGCCGAGCTGTCAGATTTGGCGGCAGCGAGCCTGCAGCGCGCCTATGAAGTTTGCGGACGCCAGCTGCAGGATGAGTTTGGTACCCCGCTGGAAAACCTTGAATCTGGAGATCAGCGGCAGGCGGCAATGACCATCCTCGGGATGGGTAAGTTCGGCGGCAACGAATTGAACTTCTCGTCCGACATCGATCTGATTTATTGCTACTCATCGACCAACGGGGAAACCACTGGCGGAAGCAAGGGAGAAAAAATCAGCCTGCACCGTTATTTCCTCAAGCTAGCCGAGCTGGTTTCGCGAGCACTGCATCAGGTGACTGAGGATGGCTTCGTCTTTCGCGTCGATACCCGGCTTCGGCCGGACGGCAACAGCGGTGATCTGGCTATTTCGGTAACTGCCGCCGAAACCTATTATGAGTCCTGGGGGCAGAGCTGGGAGCGGGCGGCGATGATTAAAGCACGTCCGGTTGCCGGTTCGATTCCTCTTGGCGTTGAATTATTGAAGAGGCTCAAGCCGTTTATTTACAGGCGCTATCTCGATTTCGGCATGATCGAAGACATCAAGATGATGAAGCAGAAGATCAACGCCAGCCTAAACTGGGGGCAGGAACGAGAGCGCAATCTCAAGCTAGGGCGGGGTGGAATCCGGGAAATCGAATTTTTCATTCAGGCGCTGCAACTTATCAATGCCGGGACCAGGCCGAATCTGCAGTACCGTAATTCGCTACGGATGCTGAAACTGCTGGAAGAGGAGGCGCTGATCACTACCGAAGAGCAGGAACTGCTCAGCTCCGCGTACCGTTTCCTGAGGACGGTGGAGCATCGGATTCAAATAGTCCAGGAGCAGCAGACCCATTCCCTGCCGACGCGTCCGAATGAGCTTTTGGCGCTGGCAAGGCGTTGTGGGTTCGTTGATGTCGACGGATTCTCCACCGAACTGGAACGGCATCGGCTAGGGGTCGCCAATATTTTCAAAGATCTCTTTCACTCTGCCGATGAAGAGGAATTTGAAGTCCGCCCCGAGATCAATTTCGTCTTCGATCGTGAGTCAGATCCCGATCTGGTCAAAGACCTGCTCGAAGAAAAGGGCTTCAGCAACCCGGATGCCGCTTACGAAAGTCTGCTCTGGCTGCGCGGCGGCGACCCACACAAGCGACTGACTGCGCGGGGGAGGCGCTGTATGGAAAAATTGGCGCCGCTGCTGTTGACCGAGCTGCTCGACTCGGCCAACCCGGATCAGGCGTTGAACAACTTGGAACGCTTTATCCGCGGTATCCGTGCTCGCACCTCCTACTTTTCTCTGCTTGCTGAAAACTCTGAAATTGTTAAACTTTTGATTGCGTTGTTCAGTTCTAGCCAACTGCTCTCGCGGATCTTTATTCAACGGCCGGAACTGCTTGACACGTTGGTGGCCCGTTCTTATGCAACCGAGAGCAAAGATCGCGAAATGTTGGCCGCTTCGTTGTCCGAACAGATGCGCTTGGCCGAGGACTACGAGATGCAGCTGGATGGACTGCGCCGTTTCCGCAATGAAGAGTTCCTGCGCATCGCCCTGCGAGACCTCCAAGGGCATATAAAACAGGGGGAAGGGGCCAAGCAGCTTTCCTGGGTTGCTGAGGTTTGTCTGGAACAGGCGATCAGGATGGCGCGTCAGGAACTGGTGACGCGTTTCGGCGCCCCTTATCCGGTCGATGCTGAAGAGGATGCCGAGCAGACGGCTTTCGCCATCGTTGGTATGGGCAAGCTGGGTGGTTGGGAACTGAACTATCATTCTGACCTCGATATTATTTTTATCTACGATTCAGAAGGTCAAACTCGACCGGCGGCAGGTACCGACCCGGTGCGGTTCCGACAGTTGAGCAATCATGAATATTTTGCCAAGCTGGCCCAGCGAATCATCACCGCACTGACTCTAGTAACCCGGGAGGGTACCGTCTATGAGATTGACACCCGCCTGCGCCCGTCCGGGAATCAGGGGCCGCTGGTAACCAGTTATAGCGCTTTTAAACGTTATCACCGGGAAACGGCACAGCCTTGGGAGCGTCAGGCGATGACAAAGGCGCGGGTGGTTTGCGGGCCACCGGAATTTGCCGGACGGCTGCAGCAGTTGATTTCAGAGTTGGCCTTCGACCGACCGATGCCGGATAACCTGCAAAGTGAAATTTATCGCCTGCGCTCACGGATGGAAAAAGAGATCGCCAAGGAAACGGAGGCTCATTTCAACATCAAGACCGGCCGGGGTGGAATGGTCGATGTCGAGTTTATTGCTCAATACTTGCAGTTACGTTACGCCCGGCAGATCAAGGCGCTGTGGCAGCAGAATACGCTTGAGGTACTGAGGGTTTTGGCGCAGAACGATATCCTGCACACCTCCGAAGCGAAGCAGTTGATTAATGGTTATAAGTTCCTGCGTCGCCTCGAAAACAAGTTGCGGCTACTGCACGATCAGTCGATCAATGAACTGGCCGGGGATCAGAAAAGTCTGCGGAAAATTACCCGTAGTCTCGGTTACGGTGAAAAAGGGCTTGTGCCGGAAAAAGAATTTTTGGAACAATACCACCTCGTAACCGAGGGGATTCGGCAGCTTTTCGAGAATTATCTGAATCCGCACCAGGAGGTCAGTGAGGATGCCTGAAAAAATTAAAAAGGTCATGGTCATCGATGATGATCAGGGCCTGCGGGCATATATGGGAAAAGCCTTGTCGGCCGGTGGCTACCAGGTGGAAACAGTGGATCGTGGCGCGGCTGGCCTACAGAAGCTGCTGGCCGATGACTACGATCTGGTGCTGATTGATATCAATATGCCGGAGATTTCTGGTCCTGCTGTTTGTAACGCTTTGCGCAAGCATGAGAAAACGAAAAACATCAAGGTGGTGATGATCACCTCGATGTTTCACAGTCCCGAGCAGATCGCTCAGGCCAAAGCCGATTATGGCGCGGACGAGTTCCTCCTGAAGCCATTTAACTCTCCAGAGGTGTACCGTCTGCTGGAGCGCTTGCTGGAACCGGAAAAGAAAGAGCAGGATCTTTCCCAGCCGATTGAGGAATGCAGTGTGCCGCAATTGTTGCACAAACTCTACAGCGACAAAGCGACCGGACTACTGCATCTGCAGCGTGGGGAGTCGAAAAAGATCATTTACCTCAAGGACGGCTACCCGGTCTTCGCCCGTTCCAACATATTGAACGAATGCTTGGGGCAGATGCTGGTGAAAAATGGGTTAATCACCCAGGCTGACTGCGATGTTTCAGTAGCGCGGAGTAAAGAGTCGGGGCGTTTGCAGGGAACGGTTTTGATCGAGATGGGGCTGCTCACCCCGCAGGATCTGCATGATGTTCTGGTGATGCAAGTGAAGGAAAAGTTGCTATCGACTTTTAAGTGGCAGGATGGGACCAGCAAGTTTGTCGCGGGCAAAGATTTTAAAAAGAACGTTACCACCATCAATACCTCGCCCGCGTCACTGATTATGCAGGGTATCAAAGGTTACTGGTCCCTGAAACAGTTGGATGACTACCTTACTCCACGCCGACATCTTTATCTAAAACAAGGATCCGATCCGAAATACCGCTTTCAGGATGTAGAACTCAACCGGCGGGGAGAAGAGATTTTTGCCAAATGTCTGGGGACATTGACTTTGGCCGAAATTGTTGAACAACACCCTCTAGCAAAGCGCGAAGTGCAGCAGATTCTGGTTGCTCTGCTGATTTCCGAACTGCTGGAAACCAGTGAAATTTCCGAAGTGATCGAGGGGAGTGAAGTCCCCGGACTAAGAAGGGAGAAAGCGGTCGACGAGGAATTGCGGCGTAAAATTTTGGAAGATTATCAGCGCGTAATGGAGGCTGATTATTTCGAGGCGCTTGGAATTCTCAGACAGTGTGGTGGTCCAGAAGTGCGGCGCGCCTATTACAAGCTCGCCAAAGAGTACCATCCTGATCGTTTCTTGGGCAGTGGCCTGTCAAAGGAGATGAGCTCCAAGATCGGTGAACTGTTTCAATATATTACCCAGGCTTACTCGGTTCTCAGCGATCCGAAATCCTGTTCGGACTATCTTGACGAGTTGCTGCACGGCCCGAAAAAGTCGATCAACATCAATCAGGTCATCGAGGCGGAAACAGCCTATCAGCAGGGTACTATGCTTCTGAAACTGCGGCGCTTCAGTGCTGCAGTCAAGCCGTTGCAGCGGGCGATCGAATTGAGCCCCGAAGAACCGGAATACCTTACCCATTTCGCTTGGGCGTTATTCAAGGCCACTCCGGAAAAATCGGAGGTGCAAAATCGTGCCTTGGAGGTGCTGCTCACTTCCCGTGAACTGAACCCCAGTCTCGATTTGACACATCTTTATCTGGGACGTATCTATCAGCTGCAGGGGAAAGAGCGGCAGTCGGAAAAATCCTTCGAAATGGCAGTACAGGCCAATCCTGACTGCACCGAAGCGTTGCGGGAGTTGCGTCTGATCAATTTAAGGCGTGAGCGGAATGTTCAGTCGAAGGGGCTGCTGAAGAAGTTCATCCATCGGGACAGTTAGCCATGCCGCGGAATCTGCCTTGTCTGGCGTTTGCTCGGGTCTTTCTCGGGCTGTCTGCCTAGCCTCCCCGCCAGTTCAGCTAATAGGAAGAAAAGGGCCGATTGAAGTCGAGTAGAATGGCGGTCATGTCATCTTCATTCACTTGGCCGCTGCAGAATTTGTCGAGCTGCCCGAACAGTTCATCGAGAAATTCGATGTGATCACCTGCCCCATGCTGTAAGTCTCCTCGCAGGCGTTGCATGCCGTACATCTCACCCTGCCGGTTTTTTGCTTCGATGATACCGTCGGTGCAGAGCAATAAGCGATCGCCCGGCTTGAACTTGAATTCGAGGACATCGATATCCGGATCGTCGAAAAATCCGAGTGGCGGACCACTGGTCGGGAGCGAAATGATTTTTCCCCCTTGCTTTGCCAGTGGAGGTGTGTGCCCGCAGTTGACATAGTGCATTTTCAAACTGTTCGGATCGATAATGGCAAAAAACAGGGTGGTGGAAAAGTAGTAGTCGAACTTCTGAGTGCGGCGAGCGAAGGTGCAGAGAAATTTATTGACCCCATCGACAATCTCTTTCGGGGCGCATTCACCGAGGGTGGATCGGTGGATGTAGCCGTAGATCAACGACATGATTACCGCGGCGTGAAAACCGTGACCGGTGACGTCACCGATAAACAAGCTCTGGCACTGATCGGGCATGGTGATAAAGTCGAAATAATCTCCTCCCACTTTACGGGCCATGCGGTTTTTGACCCCAGTACAACACCAGGTACACAGCGGTGAGCTTGGCGGGAACAGTAGTCGCTGGACCTGAAAGGCGAGATCCAGTGCTTTGTCCAGTTCGTTAAAATCGTCTTTGATCATTCATGCTCTCCGCAAGGAGGGTTCGAAAGGCCTTGGTCAAGCAGATGTCGTAACTGAACTTTTCCCAACGCACTGATCATGCTGTTGCGGATTTGCGGAATCTCTTTTGCCAGCTCGGTGATCAGGCGTTTCATCCGTTGCCGTTTTTGATCCACCCCTCCAGCAACCGGGCAGGAGCAACAGATCAGCGGGTAGTCGGCCCGTTGACTATATTCAATAATATCAGACTCTTTAACATAGACCAGTGGCCGGATGACGGTCTGCTTGCCGTTGTCCGCCAACAGCTTCGGGCTCATCGCCGCTAAAGTGCCAACATAAAACTGATTCAGAAGCAGGGTTTCGACGAAGTCATCCAAGTGGTGGCCCAGTGCAATTTTGTTGCAGCCGAGTCGCTCGGCAACCGTGTAGAGAACACCACGACGCAGCCTGGCGCAAAAGGCGCAATAGGAGGAGCCGGGGCGACGTTTCTCTTCAATAATCTGGTAAGTGTCGGTCGCTTCCATGTGGTAGTGATAGCCTCTGCTCTGAAGATGTTTCTCGAGCAGATCTTTACGGTAACCGGGGAAGCCGGCGTCGATATTAACGGCGATTAATTTGTAGTTGATCGGTGCTCTTTTCTGCAACGTCGACAGGATATCGAGCAGGGTGTAGGAGTCCTTGCCGCCGGAAACGCCGACCGCTATTCGATCCCCGTCCTCAATAAGCTTGAAGTCGCCGATCGCTTTGCCGGTCTGCCGTTTGATTCGCTGAAAAAGAGAATCTTTTTTGTCTGCCAAGGCCATCACACCTGTCTGAAAAGGTAAATGGGAATTTGTAGTGTAATTGTCAAGAAAATGCAACCGTTTGCTGGTGGCTGGCCTTGTCGGTTGGTTTTTTGCTAATTACTGTTTTTAAAGGTGAAAAAGGGTGTTGTTTTTTTGACATGGGAGGATGCCGAAATGAGTATCGATCCGCTAAAAATAGACGATGCTGTCCGACCTGCTTCCCGGCAAATTGTCTCAGCCGTAGGCAAGCCAGAGAAGAATTTCTAGCAGCTGCTAGAAAAGGCAGAATCGGTCGACGCCTTGTCACAACATGCTGCAGCTGCCGCGTCTTTGCTGACGCTGCCCGGTTGCAGTCGCTCTGCGGCCTGTTGTTTGAAGATGGGCAGGGGGCTGATGGCGATTCTTTCCCTACTCTGTCGCTACCTACCGGGCCGTTCAGAAGCCGGACCAAGCTCAACGGGTTGACCGGCTTTATCGGCAATTGCAGTTGTCTTTGCGTGATGAGCGGCCGTTGCAGCGGGACGACATTGAACGACTGATTGATCAAGTTGCAGAACAGGTCAGTCTTGCGCCGGAATTAATTCGATCGGTCGTTTCAGTGGAGAGTAATTTTCAGGTCCAGGCAGTGTCTAGCGCCGGGGCTCAGGGATTGAAGCAACTGATGCCGGAAACGGCTCAGGAGCTGGGTGTCGAAGACAGCTTCGATCCGCAACAAAATCTGCTCGGTGGCAGTCGGTATCTCAAACAACTGCTCGATAAATATAATGGGGATCTCGATAAGGCATTGGCTGCGTATAACTGGGGACAGGGGAATGTCGATCGTAAAGGGCTGGAACAGATGCCGCGGGAAACCCGGAACTATTTGACCAAGGTGAAGGGGGACTGATCGGCAGAGCTTAATCGGTCTGTTTGTTCTTCTGGTAAATCGCATTGCCAAGGTGACTGAAATGCCCCAGCTGCTCTTCGCGGAGGGTTTTGAAACAGACGCCTATCAAAGGGATTGCCTTCGGCGTGCCCGAACGGGTCCAGCGAAGAACTTTAGCCCAAATTGAGGTCTGGTCTTCAAACTCGATAAAGCGCAGCCCGACAATGTCACCGATGTTCCACTCCTGGTTGGTTAGCAGTGCACAGCCACTTTCTGAAATATCGAGAATTGTCGATCGAACCAAAGCTTGCGCTGCAAATTCTCCATCCCGCGAGATCAGCGTATTTTAATCAGGGGCATCCGTTCGTGTCGGCGAATTCTGCAGCCTTCGAATTTCCTGCAGTGTTCCTCAATGAATTTTTCCAGAGTCATCCCTTCTTGGGAGGTATGCCCATAAAGCAAGCAGTGAACTCGTTGAGATACTTCGTCCCATCTCACATGCATAGTGGGGAAGAGTCGCAACAGTTCAAGGCAGATTTCCTTCATCGTTCTGGTCGGCCTTGACCAGAGTGGCGAGGTCGATCAGCAGACCGCGGTGGGGAGCTAGCTTAAGTGTTTCAGCAGTGGTACTATTGACGGCAACGCACTCAACTCCAAGTTCCAGGGCCTTTTTTGGGTAATGCCTGCATAGCTGCTGATCTGTCGCTACGGCGATGGTGCAAATCTTCATACCTCTTTCTCCAATTGTCCGGGTTAAGTAGTCAAGATATAGATGGAAGATGAGAGATTATTGGTATTTAGCGGCGGGGTAAAAGGATTGAGGCGAGGGCGCGATATTTATTACCGCGCCCCAAGTGTGAAATTGAAATAATTGGCTCAGCTGCTATTTTTGTCTCAGGATCTCGACAAATTCTTTCAGACGAGGGGTCTCAGCGGCATTGACAAAGGTCGGTTTGTCGGAA
>NZ_QKAP01000059.1 GCF_003247215.1 Malonomonas rubra
CTTTAGACTGGCAAGGAGTGACAAGATGGCAAAAATTGACACACTTTTCAAGATGATGCAGCAACAGTGGGCCAGTGATCTGCATATTTTGACCGGAGTACCGCCAATCAGCTGAAGTTGGCTGAAGGGGTACGCAAGATGACCAGCTTCAAGAAAGGGCTGGTGCTGGTGACCCCACGTGCCGATCGGCAGCGGCAAGTCGATTACCCTGGCAGCTCTGGAGATCATGCATGGCAACGCGGCGATCGGCAACCTGATCCGGGAGGGGAAGATCTTCCAGAATCTGTCAATCATTCACACTGCCTACAATGGATGGGATGCAGTTGATGGACACCCACCTGATGAGCCTGCTCGACGATGGGCGGACCACACCACGAGAATCGTATCGTTGCGCGGTGGAAAAAAGTACTTTCGAGTCAAAGTTGCCACCGGACGAGCAGGCCGAGTAGTTGTTTCGGATTCCTAAAAACCGTATAGTGGAAAAGTCGGGGTGACTTTGATGTCGTCCCTGTTCATTGCTGGACAGAACTCGGGCGAGCGTTAGCTCATTCCTGCAGATTTTGGATAAAATTTTGCGTGACACTTTTGCTCGAAAAATAGATTATCTACGGATTTCGGTGACCGATCGCTGCAATCTGCGCTGCCGCTACTGCATGCCGGAAGGGGGGGTGGTGTCGCTCGGACATGATGCGATCCTCAGTTACGAAGAGCTTTTTCGGGTGGCGCGCGTCGCGGTGGAGCTTGGGGTGCGGAAAATTCGCCTGACCGGCGGTGAGCCGCTGGTGCGCAAAGGACTTCTCGGGTTTGTCGAGGCACTGGCGAAGTTGCCGCAGCAGCCGGAGATCACTTTGACCAGCAATGGCTTGTTGCTTGCGGAAAATGCCTTGGCGCTAAAAGAGGCCGGTCTGGCGCGGGTCAATGTCAGCCTAGACAGTCTGCGTCCAGAGCGCTTTGCCCATCTTACACGTTGCGATGCGCTTGAACAGGTCTGGCGTGGAGTGCACAGCGCGGAAGCGGCCGGGTTGACGCCGATCAAAATCAACATGGTGCCGATCCTTGGCGTCAACGAGGATGAGATCGCTGATTTTGCCCGTCTAACGTTCGCACATCCCTGGCAAGTGCGCTTTATCGAGTTCATGCCGCTCAGCCCCGAGCTGGAGTATTCCACCGAACAGCTGTATCCCGCGGCAAACATATACGCCGACCTGCAGAAGATCGCCGGGTTGACAGAGGTGGCGCGACAGGGGCCAGCCGGGCCGGCACGCCTCTACCAGTTTGAGGGAGCGCAAGGCTCTGTAGGAATTATCCCTGCGGTTTCAGAGCATTTTTGCCGCGAGTGCAACCGACTGAGGCTGACCGCAGATGGTCAGTTGCGGCCCTGCCTATTGGCTCCGCAGGAAATAGATCTGCGAACAATGCTGCGGGCGGGAGTTTCTGACCAAGTGCTGGCGGAACAGTTGGAAAAATCGGTAGCAGCCAAACCGCAGCAGCACCACTTGGATAAAGGAGATGGTACGGGGGGGAGGCATATGCAGGGGATTGGTGGTTGATGGCGAAAAAAAAGGAGCGGACAACCGCTCCTTTTTTAATCTTCAAGCTGGCACCTATCAGGCGTCCTTTTTCGAGTCGTCCTGGTTGTCTATCTTTTCGACCTTGGCTTCTTCGATTTCCTCTTCTTCAGCATCGCTCATGCCTTTTTTGAAGTTGCGCAGGCCTTTACCGAGCGAGCTACCGACTTGCGGCAATTTGCCGGCTCCGAAGATGATCATCACCAGCACCAGGATGATCAGTAATTCTTGAGTTCCCAATCCGAACATCTCTTTCCTCCTAATATGGATAAAACGAAACGTTTTATTTTCCAAAGAGATAACATACACCGGTCGAGGAAAAAAGACAATCTATGTTGCTTGTGTATACGGGGATTGATTTTTTTTCAAAAGGGCTTCGCACCTGCCGTCGCTGACAAAAGGCGCGAAGAAGAGAGGGGTAAAATTCAGACCAGGCAATGGCCTGAGCCGACAATCCTTCGCTGGGAGCGGGCTCTCTTCTGAGTTGGCCGTGTTGTTCTGAGTCACCTGATCGATCTGACTAAGACCGGTGTTGACTTTCGCAATGCCGAAAGCCTATTCCTTGCTGGCTGCAGTGATTTCTGCAACCAAGTTGGGTACCTTGGTAATGCTGTCGATGATTTCACTTAACCCATGAGTTGTTTCATCGGCAATCTGCGCACCGTTTTCGGGTTTGTAAACCGAGCTTTGAATCAGCGCGTTCGTCTCAATGGGGCCTTGGCACTGCGGGCTGCTAAATTAAGTACTTCTTCGGCGATTACGGCGAAGTCTTTACTGTGCTGACCGGCGCGAGCCGCTTCGTCTGCGGCATTGAGTGCCAATAGGTTGATCTGGAAGGCGATTTCGTCGATCGCTTTGATGATCTTGGTGATTCCCTAGCCAGATTTTTTGATCTCGGCCATGGCGTTGACCATCTGCAGCATTTTCTGGTTGCCCGATTCGGCTGTCTGTTTTGCACTGGTCGAAAGGCTTCGGCTTGCTCGGCGTTGGTGGCGCTGAACTGAATCTGACGGGCCATTCGCTTCATTGACGTGCTGATCTCTTCCAGCGAAGCTGCCGAGGTAGTTGCCCCGTGAGAAAGTTGCTGGGCATTGTCGGAATCCTGCAGGGCCAGATTCAGCGAGACTTTTGCTGTTGGACATTTGTGCTAGCAATTTGTGACTCCTCCGTCCCCTCAAGCGGAATGATAAAACAAAAAAATAAGAAGTTATTAATGTGGCAAGAAGATTTGTCACTTATGATAAAAATAATCTAATAAATGATTGTTTCCCTTCTTCTCACTTGGATGATTAAGGTTCAGGTTAGGCTAAGGATATAGTAGCTTTCGGTTTTCCATGTTTCCTAGCTTTATAAGTTCAGATATCGGCAATGAGGTTGCTTAAAATTCCTGGCAGGGCTGCTTCAATTTCATTGCTTAAATGGGTTGCCGGTTGGCAGGTATTGATCTGTATCAGATGCAGACTGAGAGGGGAAAGCTGGTTCAGTTTTTGTGCTGTTAGGAGAATTTCCTGGAGATTGAAACTGTGACCGCTCTGCCAAGCGTCTGACAGCAGGAGGTTGGGTAAGTCGGCATTGTGAAATATTTTGTGGGTTCCCGGCACAGCCCCGAAGTCCGCCGCGTCGATGAGGAGTACCTTTCGACAGTCGCTCAACAAAGGCAATAGCTTAAATCCGCCGCAGCCACCGTCGATTAGCTCGACTGCCTCGGGGAGTTGGATTTTTTCCAGCCGGTGGATGATTTCGATTCCGACTCCGTCATCTGCCATCAAGGGGTTGCCGACGCCGATGATTCTGATTTGGTCGGATGACATTTGTCAGTTCAGATCAATTTTCAGCAGGTGAGTGGAGCAGCTCAAGCAGGGGTCGTAGGCTCGGATTAGCATCTCCAGACGCTGTTTGATCTGTGATTCTGGCAACTTCAGTAATTCTGGCAACAGCTGTTGCAGATCGGCCTCAACCGCGGCCAGATTCTGGGCGGTGGGGATCACGCAGTCCGCAGCCTTGAGAAATCCCTTTGCATCGAATTGATAGCTGTGAAAAAGCAGCCCTCGCGGTGCTTCCACGGCGGCTGTACTGCAGCCCCCCGCTGATGGGGTATCTTTGCCTCGTATCTGGGTCATCCCGCACAGCAGAAGCTCGTCAATGGTATGCAGCGCCTCCTCGGTAAAGTGCACCACTTCGACCAAGCGGGCTTTGAGGTTTTCAAACGGGTTGAGTCCGTTCGGATTGAGATCAAGTGCTGAGCAGACTCGTTTAGCCATTGCTGAGAGTTTGTCCTGTCCATGCCGCAAGCGGGCCTGAGGGCCAACCATGTAGCTGCCGTGCTGGTTTCGGGCGAGCTTGGCGGTCGATTGGGGGGAAATATACTCCTCAATCTCTTCCCGATAAATGGTGGCCGGATAGTTGGTGCCGCAACTGCTCTGGATCTGTTGGTTGTGTAGGGGGTAGCGGTCATCCGGTGCCACGCTCAGTGTTTCCCGCTGGCGGCAGAACTGCGGATATTCGAAACTGGCAAACAGTTCCACGGTGGCTTCCAGGTCAGGCAGGCCGGCAACCAGTTCCTGACGGAGTTTCTTTAATTCAGCGGCTTCGGGACGGGCGGAAAAGCCGCCTATGCAGGTCGTTACCGGATGGATCGGGCGACCGCCGACCACTTCGCATATTCGGTTGGCGGTTCGCTTTAGCCGCAACGCGCGGGCGACCAGTTCCTGTTTTTCATCCAACAGGTGAAACAGGCTCGGGGTGTTGAAATAGTCGGGAAGCGCCATGAAATAGAGTTGCAGCAGATGGCTCTGGACGATTTCGCCATAGCTGAGCAGGCAGCGTAACAATTGTGCTTGGACTGGCACCTCGATGCCGAGGGCCGCTTCCGTGGTCATTAGCGAGGCCAGGGTATGAGAAATGGAGCACACCCCGCAGACGCGGGCAACGATGGTCGCCACATCAGAATAATGCCGTCCCTGCAACATCGCTTCAAAAAAGCGCGGCGTCTCGACGATCTGCAGCTGGCAACTAGTTATTTTCCCCGCTTCCCGGTCGATGACCAGATGAGCATGACCTTCGATTCGAGTCAGATAATCGAGTTCGATCTTCATGCCGGCCTCTCGTTGACGTTGAAGGTTCTGTACTGTTCGAGAATTTCTTCCACCGTCAAACCGTGTTCTTCGAGGATGCGATGATACGGTGAAGTGCGCGGGTTGTCGATCAGCCCACGGCAGCCGCGGCAGTGAGTGCCGCCGTCGATGCAGATCGCTCGGCAGCCGGCCCGGGTGATCGGTCCCATGCAGACCTGGCCGTAATCGAAACTACAGGGGTATTCCGCCAGCTTGCATTCGACGCAGACGGCAAAGCCGGGAAGTTCCGGCTGCTGTTTCAGCAACAGCGCCTGCAGAATGGCGAGGAACTCTTGGCCGTCGATTGGGCAGCCGGGGATCCGGTAGTCGACCTTCACCAATTTACTTAGCGCATGCGGCGTTTCGGTATAGAGGTGAGGCAGGTCGGCGCCGTAAACTTCCTGACGCAGAACTTCGGGTGTGCGGTCGCTGCCGAGGGCGTTAACGCCGCCGTTGTCGGCACAGGAACCGAGCGCGATCAGGATGTCGCTGCGTCGGCGAATTTCCAACAGCCGTTCACGATCACCGGGGCGGCAGATGCTCCCCTCGACAAAGGCGATGTCGATCTGTTCAGCGCTGCCGCTGTGAAGTTCGCGGAACTCAACGATTTCGACCAGCTGCAGAACCTGTAGCAACTGCTCCTCCAGGTTCATCACCGTCAGCTGACACCCTTCGCAACCGGCAAAATCGAAAAAACCGATCTTTGTTTTCATCGTTCGATTGCCTCGGCCAGATGTTTAATGCTGCTGTAGGGAAAGATTGGTCCGCATTCGCAAACGCAGATGTTGTTGATCCTGCATTTTCCGCACTTGCCAAGCCCGCATTTCATATGCCGCTCCAGGTTCAAGTAAACGCTCTCTTCGCTCAGCCCCATACGGAACAAGAGCGGATTGACCTGTCGATACATTTCAGGCGGTCCGGAAAGAGAAGCGACCGTGCGCTGCGGATCGATATCGAGATCCTTGAACAGGTAGCTGACATCCTGTGGGGGGATGCCCCAGCTGTTTTGCGGATCCTTAACCGCAATCCGGCAATCGATCTGGCCTGATTGGTGCCAGTTGAGCAAATCGCTGGGAAAAATCAGCGCATCTATATCCTTGGCCCCGCAGATCAGGGTAATGCGGCCGTATTTCTGCCGCTCGGCCAATGCCGCCAGCAACAGCGAGCGGATCGCCAGTAGACCTCGTCCTCGGGCAACAAGCAACAGGTCTTTATCCTGCATCTTTTCGAGCGAGTAGCCACTGCCGAACGGGCCACGGATGCCTATACTGTCACCCTTGCGGGTTCGATGCAGGGCCTGGGTCAGGGCGCCGGCCTTGCGTACCACCAGTTCGATTTCCTGTCCACCGTCCGGGGCCGACGCGATCGAGAAGGGAGCTTCGCCAAGGCCGAATACCGACATCTGCAAGAAACTGCCGGGAGAAAAGTCGATCGTCTGTGGTAGGCGAAGACGGAACAGTCGATCCAGTTCACTGAGCTGCTGGACATCAATGACCTGGGCCATCAGCGGTTGGTATTCGCTGCCGGGGCTGCTGGCAGGTAGCTGAGAGGAGTCGGCAAACAGTCGGTTGAGCACCGTGACCGGTTCTATCTCGGAAAGACATTCGCGGCTGCAACGTCCGCAACCGACACAGGCCGTGCGCTGATGCTTTTCCCACAGATACTTGTATTTTCGATAGAATCGGTGGCGCTGGCGATCGGCCTGACTGGAGCGGAAATTGTTGCCGTCTGCGACCTGGGCAAACTGGTCGAATTGACAGGAATCCCAGGTGCGCACCCGTTGCCCTTCCTGTAGGTTGATCTCAAGTTTATCTTGAACATTGAAGCAGTAGCAGCTGGGGCAAAGCAGGGTGCAGGAGCCGCAGCCGAGACACCTGTGTCCGAGCTCTTGCCAGGTCTTGTCTTCGTAAGCTTCCCCAAGCAGGGATGGGAGGGATTCGGCTGGAAATTGAATCTGGTTGCTGCATTGCTTGACTTGTAATGGCAACGGCGATTCTTCTGGGCCAGCAAAGATTTCGGGGGCATGGGTCTGCAGCAGTTTGCGGCCCCGCTCGCTGCCGGTCTGTACTAGGTAATAGTTGTCGCGGCGATGCAGGAACAGGTCGAAACCGTGGGCAATCCGATCGGTGCCGAGGCTGGTGCAGAAGCAGTACTCGTCAGGTGCACAGTCAACCCCGACCAGCAAAGTTGCTTCCCGCTTGGCACGGTAAGAGCTGTCGGTTTCCCCCTCGAAAAGGCAATCGTCGAGGATTTTTACCGCATGTAGGTCACAGGGGTGCATGCCGAAGATGATCCGTGGCGCGGCAGCGGTTTCCGGCTGGAGCAGGATGTTTTCGTCCAGTTTGAAACGGAAAAGCTGGTCCCAGTTCGGAAACAGGAATTTTTTCGGGGAGTGGACGTCGGGTGGAAATTCCAGAATCAGGTCGGCGGCATCTTGCAGGGTGTCGAGAGTCAGGCGGTTGCGCTTTTTCTGTACACCGATCACATCGTAGGCGAGCAGCAGTGAACGGACGAATCTTAAGATCTCCGTAGGTTGGATGGCGCGCCACAGGGAGGTCGATGGGAGGTGTTCCGCTTGTGTGATAGTTTGCTGCTGCATCGAAAATTGTGCCGATTCTATTTTTGCTAAAGGATAAGTCAGCTGATCCAAGTTAAAATTCTAGTCTGGTAGGCAAAGCCGGTCAAGTTTAAACATTTTTGTATACATTTGACCGAAAATGGTCTCTGTTTCGATTTTTGATAGATCGGATATTGAGTTGCTAGAAGGATTGTGATAAAGGAAATAGTCTCATTAAAAATGTAAAGCTAATTGAAAAGGGAGTAGTTTATGTCGTTTGGTGAGCTGATTGCTCAGGCAGGGCGGCAACGCAGGATCGTCCGCCTGAAGTTGAAATCAAAAGATGGCCAGTCGTTACCACAATCGGTTGAATTTGAACCTTACAGTTCGCGGGAATTTGGTGGCAAGGTTTCGTTCTTCTGTCTTGATGTGGAGAGGTTTGCCTGTCTGAACGTCGATCTGGCTTCGGTTGTTGACGTGGAAATTACCGAGCGAAGATTTAAGCCACGCTTTCCGGTCGCGTTTTGACCTGAGTTCTAAAAAAGTTTTTTGACCGTTAAAAAGCGGGCCACTGATTTTCAGAGGCCCGCTTTTTTGTGCCACTTAGCAGGATCTGGGCTTTTTTAGTGCTCTTCTTCCAGAATCGGCAGATAATTGACAGCGATTTTGTACATCATTACTCCGAGTGCCAAAAAGGCGAAAGTCACAGCGAACTCGCCAACCGAAGGGAAGTAGTTCCAGTTCGACCCCATGTCCATGCCGATCAAAAAGACATTGAAGCGGTTCAGCACTACGGCGCAGATCACCGACAGGGCGCAGAGGAACAGCTTGGTGCCACTCTGGCGGACATTCTTCGACTTTAATGCAAAGTAGGGAATGACAAACAGGGCGATCTCGAGCAGGAACGAGTATCCGGCGACACTGCCGTCAAACGCCTGGGCCAGAACGCCGCGGTAAGCCAGGTCCAGAAAGCGCAGTAGCAGGTAAGTGCCAAGGAAAAGTGGTATGTATTTGGCGAAGCTGCCCAACAGCTCGGTTTCAGGTTTGCGACCGAAGAACTTGGCGGCCAAGGTGCCTTCGAAGATAACCATGGACGGGCCAACGCTGACCGCCGAGGTCAGAAACAACAGCGGCGACATCGGGGTGTACCAGAGGTCGTGCAGCTTGTAGGGGGCAATCAGCATCATGGTGCCGAGCGAACTCTGGTGTCCGAAGGAAAGTACGACGCCGGCGATAACGAAGAACGCCATGGTTTTTTTGGTGAACCAGTCAGCCTTGCTCAAAATCCAGTTGCCGAGGCGGTTGAAGCCACTCAAGGGGCCAGGTAGGTTGACGCGGCCGGAAAACTGCTCGACTACGTTCGGAATGTTCTCGATGCCGAGGACGGTCAGGTAGAGCATGACGCACCAGGCAACCTCGAACAGCACCGAGGTGCCGTTCCAGTAGATCAGCGCATGCCAGATGTTGTAGTACTTGCCGAGGTCGAAGAATACCGCCAAGCCGACCAGAAAGTAGCCGATGAACGCAGTTAGAATCGCCGGGCGGACCAAGGCATGATATTTTTCCCGGCCGAAGATCTCAACGATCGCCGCTGTGGTAAATCCGCCGGCAGCCAAGGCGACACCACAAGCAACGTCGAAGGCGATCCAGAGGCCGAAGGGGTAGGCTTTGCTCATGTTTGTGACCGAGCCGAACCCTTCAAAGAAACGGAAATAGGCGAACCCCGCCCCTGAGACCATGAAGAAGATCAGGACCCAGAAGTTGGGGGTGATAAATTTCTGCTGCAGCGGTGCCGCTTTAATACTCATCGTCACCTCCTAATTTGCCGGCGGCTTTCTTGCGCCGCTGATTGTAAGCCATGATACCGCCGAGGATACTGTAGACGGCGATAGGCGGGATAAAATACTGGAAAATCCGGTGCTGGATGCTCTCGGTCAGGCCGGAAACCGCCTTGTATTCAAAGTCTTGCAGACCGAGCCCGGCGAACGCGACGTTCGGCTTGGTGAGGTAGAAGACACCGGTACCACCGACTTCCTTTTCGCCGTAAATATGATCCAGATAGCGCTCCGGTTCTGCTTCGATCCGCTTGCGCGCCAGCTTGATTAGGTCTTCCCGTTTGCCGAAGGTGATTGCCCCGGCCGGGCAGGCGCTGGAACAGGCGGTTGGTTGCCCTTTGCTCAAGCGGGTCTCGCTGCAAAGGGTACACTTCTTGATCGAGGGGATTGCCTTGTGCCATTCAAACTGCGGAATGCTGAACGGGCAGGCGACCATGCAGTAGCGGCACCCCATGCACATGCCAGCGTCGTACTTGACCGAGCCGTCCGGCTGTTTCTTCAGTGCGCCGACGATGCAGGCCGACTGGCAAGCCGGGTCAACACAGTGCATGCACTGCTGCTTGACGAAGGTGGTCTCCTTGGTTTGCTCATCCTGGTGCATCTTGATCAGGGTGAAAGTTTTCTCCGATAGTTCGCGCGGCGAATCGTAGATCGCTTGGCCGAAGGCCTTTTCATCGCCGATGGTGCTTTCCGCCGGCAGTTTGTTCTCTTTTTTGCAGGCTACTTGGCAGGCTTTGCAGCCGATGCAGCGGGTGCTGTCGTTGAGCATGCCGTACCAGTTCGGATCTGGCTCCCTCTCATCGCGCGCCAAGGCCGGCGAGGAGAGGCTGCATGCAGCGGCCCCTCCGGCGGCTGTGCCGATTTTCAAAAATTTTCTGCGATTGAGTTCCATTTGGCTCATCCTCCCTATTCTTTGTCAGAATCGGATTTTTTCCCCATCACCTTGGTGCCGACGGCGCCTGCCGCCAGTCCGGCCAGAGCAGCGTAACCAGGGGTAACGTCTACCGACTTCTTGTTGTCGGTTATGACGGGAGGATAGGTTCCAGGAGGAGTGACGCCGGTGATCGGCACAATGTTCCACATACTGCCTTCGTAGGGGTATTCGGGCTCGACGCAACCGTTGCAAGGATGACCGTTCTCAATGCACCAGTTGGTACCGGAATTGAACTTCTTTTCCGGGCAGTTGGCGTGCGCCACAGGGCCTTTGCAACCGAGCTTGTAAAGGCAGCCTTCGTCGCCGAATTTATCGGCAAAGAGGCCCTTATCGAATTGGCCGCGTAGCGGACAGTTGTCATGAATCAGTTTGCGGTAGAACATCTCGGGGCGGCCGTGCTTATCGACCTTGATTGCTTCCGGGCCGTTCAGCAGGATCGCAGCCAGGGTGCCGACGAACCAGTCGGGGTGGATGGCGCAGCCGGGCAGGTTGATGGTCGGGGTGCTGATCCCTTCCTTTTTGAAGAATTCCATCACGCCGACCGAGCCGCTCGGGTTCATGTTGGCCTTGTTGACTCCGCCGTAGGAGGCGCAGGAGCCGACCGCCAATACCGCTTTGGCTTTGCTGCCAAGGCGCTTGATGTGGTCTTTGCCGTGGATACCGTGACCATCGTGCTCGCCGATTTCGCACATAATTCCGTCGTCGGCCAGCATGACCGAACCTTCCACTACCAGAACGAACGGTTTCTCTTCGGTGTCGTACATTGCCTTCATCGCCAGGTCGCCGGCGGCGGCCATCACAGTCGGGTGGAAGTTGAGGGAAATGTGATGACCGGGCAGCACCTGGTCTAGCAGTACATCCTGGATGCGCGGGCTCAGGCTGTTGAGCAGCGAGACCGAGCAGCCGGAGCAACAGCCAGAGGCTAGCCAGATGACCGGAGTTTCCTGAACGGCGGCAGCGAAGGCGCTGCGCATGGTCGGATTGTCGAGCAGGCTGACGCCAAGGGCGGCGGTCCCTGCTGCGGACGTTTTCAGAAAAGAACGTCGGGTTAAAGCCATTGTAATTTCTCCTATTTATTCGAATCGATAAAATGATTGATTTCTTGCAGCACTAATTCACCAGCTCGCTCGATCTGCGCCTTGACCGGCTCGCTCAGGCCGATGCCGAGGCCAGTGTCTTGCGGCTGACAGCCGATCACTACGGTTTGCTTCGGCTTGCAGTCGACCAGCTCCCCAAGTTTCAGGGTTTCCAGCAGGCCGACCTGGTGTAACGAGTTCATCGGCAGAGAGCCGTTTTCGACCTCCTGCGGACTGAAGCGGTAGAGGGTGCCGGCCTGTTGTCCGCCACGGACGGCGTCGAGCACGATCAGCTGTTCGCGGTCGTGGAAAACGTCCATCAGATCAATGGCGCTGGTGCCGGCGTCGAACAGCTCAACCTCTTCCGGAAGCTCCATTTCCCCCAGATGCTTCAGCACAGCGTCAGCGAAGCCGTCATCCATGCGCAGGATGTTGCCGACCGCCATCACCAGCAGTGGGGCTCGCTCTTCTTCGAACAGGGCTGCGGACTCCATTACTCCGCTCCGACCACGAAACGGCCTAGATCTTCACCCTTCGGGGTGACGACGTGGACTGCGCAAGAGAGACAGGGGTCGTAGGAGCGGACGATACGGACTAGTTCGAAGGGATTGCGCTGGTCCTTGACCTTGGTGCCAATCAGCGACTGTTCGATCGGGCCCGGCTGGCCCTTGGCATCCATCGGGCCGGCGTTCCAGGTGGTCGGAACCACGGCTTGGTAGTTTTTGGTTTTGCCGCCTTCGACTACAATCCAGTGCCCCAGGGCACCGCGCGGAGCTTCGTGCAGACCCATGCCGCGGCTGCTGACGTCGAGGTTGAAGTCGGTGAAGGTCGGCTGACCTGGCTGTAGTTGCAGCGCCCATTCCTTGAGCTTCTCTGCGACGATTTTACATTCGATGGCGCGTGCGGCGTGGCGGCCGAGGACCGAGAACAGTGCTTCCGGACCGGCGTTGAATTTTTTCAGTACACCGTTGATCATGCTCTGGACCTGCTTATCGCCGGACACGTAACTGGTAAGCATTCGCGCCAGTGCACCGACTTCCATGACCTCGCCGTCGTAGCGCGGCGATTTGATCCAACTGTAGGCGCCAGCTTTGTTCCGCTCGGGAACAGTCGTGCCGTCGTAGGGATGCAGGGCGCCGTGGTCCTGGAACCAACTGCTCTGCACTTCCTCGGTGATCTTGCTCGGGTCGAGGCGTTGTAGTGATAGGTCTGACTTGACGATCCCTTGCGGGATGTAGCGATGGCGTTTGGTCAGGTCAGGGTCGCTGTCCATGTCGAAAATACCGAACGACATGAACTGCTTGCAGCCGGTGCCGATACCGAAGTAGTCGCTATAGCGGCTGGCGACCAGTAGCACGTCCGGCAGATAGCAGGTGTCGATGAAGTCGGTCAGCTGCTCCATCCGCCAGATGAAGGCGGCGATCTTGTCGACGCTAGGGGCGGCGGTGACTCCACCTGCGACGATTGACATGTTGTGCGGCATTTTGCCACCGAATACGGAGACGGTCTCGTGGGCCAAGCGGCGCATATTGAGCGCTTTGACATAATGGCCGACGGCGGAGATGTTTTCATCCTTAGAGAGGCGGTAATCGCCTTCGTAGCGGGGCACGAAGGGGCCGAGGTGTCCGCGAGCTATGAAATCCTTGACTTTAGTCAGTTCCGGATCGCCACCGGTATAGTCAGCACAGGCAGCAACATCGACATAGTCGAGGGCGGCCAGTTGGTAAAAATGCAGGATGTGTGACTGGACGAAGTTGGCACCCTGGATCAGGTTGCGCAGTATCCTGCCGTTGTCGGTTATGTTGCCGTGGACGCCGTAAGCTTCGTCGAGGGCGAAGGCGGCGGCTAGGCCGTGGGAGGTCGGGCAGACACCACAGATGCGCTGGACGATACGGGCGGCATCGCGCGGGTCACGGTCGATCAGGATGTTCTCCAATCCCCGGTACATCATGCCGGAGCTTTTTGCTTCTTTGACGACACCGTTCTCGACGACGGCTTCCACTTTCATGTGGCCTTCGACGCGCGAGATCGGATCGATGACAATTTTAGCCATGAGTCTCTTCTCTCCTTTGTGCAGGGTTTAAACCCGTTGATAAATTGATGGTTCGGTCATTTTGCTACTGGCCGACCTAACCAAAATTGCAAGTGGTCAGCGGTCTGTGTCTTAAGTAGCTAATGAGGACGGAAAGACACATTAGCCGGTTGCATCGGGCAAGGACTGTGCCCAAGAAAGTGTAGACGTGGCTAAGGGTTTGAAATAAAAGAAGGTATACGTTTACGGGTTGAAAAAATGGAAAGGTGTGTTTGGGCGTATACGGACAGGATTAAACAGGGTGTGTCATTTTGTCCGGATCAGGTCGATTCTTTCTGAATATTGTATTGCTGCAGTTTGCGGTCGAGGGTGCGCCGTGCAATATCGAGAATCTGCGAGGTGCGTAGTTTGTGGTAGCCGGTTTCGCGATAAATCTGCTCGATATAGAGCTTTTCCACCTCTTCCAGAGTCATCCCCGCTTTCGGTGTCGGCATTGGAGTAATCTGGTCTGAAGTCAACTTTGGCGGCAGTTGCTCGACATCGATTACTCCGTTGTCGGCAAGAATCACCGCCATCTCAATGACGTTTTCCAGTTCGCGGACGTTGCCGGGCCAACTGTAGCAGTTCAAAAGACTTAATGCCTCTTTGGTCAGTTGCAGCTTGTCGCGACCGGCGAATTTTTCAATGAACAGGTTGGCCAGTGGTTCGATATCCTCCGGACGTTCACGCAGCGCCGGCACCTGGAGTGAGACGACATTGAGCCGGTAGTAGAGGTCTTCGCGGAAGTTGCCGAGCCGCACCTCCTCCTGCAGGTCTTTGTTGGTGGCGGCAACAAAACGGACGTTGGCGCGGCGCACTTTGGTCGAGCCGACCGGGATGAATTCCTTCTCCTGCAGTACGCGCAGCAGTTTTGCTTGCAGCCCGGGGCTGATGTCGCCGATCTCGTCGAGAAACAGGGTGCCGCGGTCCGCTTCTTCGATCAGGCCGCACTGGCTGCCGACGGCGCCGGTGAAGGCGCCTTTGACATGGCCGAACAGCTGGCTTTCCAGCAGGGTGTCGGTAAGCGCCGCGCAGTTGATGGTCAAAAAGCGTTGCTCGCGCCGTCCGCTGCTGTAGTGAATGGTCGAGGCGATGATTTCCTTGCCGGCCCCGCTCTCACCCATAATCAGAATGCTGGCGTCCGACGCGGCTACTTTCTGGGCCAGTTCGAACACCTGCCCGAAGGCGGGGCTTTTGAAAACCACTTGCTCTGGATCGAAGCGGCGGCGAATTTCGGCTTTCAGGGAGCGGTTTTCTGAGACCAGCTGATTGTGCTCGATCAGTTTATCGACCAGGCTGTTCAGCTCGTTCGCCGTAATCGGTTTCAGCAAATAGTCAGTTGCTCCTTGCTTTATCGCTTCTATGGCGCCTCGAACGGTAGCGAAGGCGTTTATCGGTATAACATGCAATTGTGGATGCAGACGTTTGATGCGACGCAGTAGATCGGGGCCGTTGATGTCGGGAAGGTGCATATCGATCAGAATCAGATCGGGGAGGGGCTCCTTCTGTTCTTCCAGCGCCTGCAGGAGGCTGTTGCCCTGGCTGTAGCAGACGAGTTGATGCCCCTGCAATTTGAGGGTATTTTCCAGAAATCGCAGAGAGTTCTGGTCAGCATCGCAGATATAGATTTTGCCACTGTGCATCTTTGTCTCGTACTGTTGGGCCGTTTACGAATATCATTTCGTATGGGCGAATACCGTATACGGCTGGAGTTAGATTTGCTTTTTTAGTAAATTTGCCTATAGTGAGCATTCTAGGTTAAAAATGTAACATTTTGTCTTGCTGCTCTTTAAAAAGACATTTTTTACAGTTTCTGTCAAAGGGATTTTTTTTGCACGAACTGGGAATAACAGAAAGCATTGTTGAGATTGCCGAGCGCACGGCGAAACAGCAGCAGGCGAGCAAGGTTTTGTCGGTGACCGTCGAAGTCGGCAGCCTTTCCGGGGTGGTTCCTGAAGCTTTGGAATTCTGCTTTGAGGCCTGCAGCAAGGGAACCCTGCTGGAAGGGGCGCAGCTGTTGATCGAGAAGGTCGCGGCTCGGGCCCGCTGTCGTGACTGCGCGAGGGAATTCCCCCTCGACGATCTGCTGGCCTGTTGCCCTGTCTGCCGCAGCGCCGCCAGCGAACTGCTTTCCGGTGAAGAACTGCGCATCAAAGAAATGGAGATCGACTGATCATGTGTATCGATTGCGGCTGCGGACCGACCGACCATCATCACGATCATGACCACAAGCATGATCACGCTCATGACCATGGCAAGGGAAAGAAAATCAACATCGAAGAAGATTTGTTGGCTAAGAACAACCGACTGGCGATGAACAACCGACAGTTGTTTCAGAAAAAGGGGCTGCTAGTGCTCAACCTGGTTAGCTCGCCTGGTAGCGGCAAGACCACTCTCCTCGAAACGACCCTGAAGGATCTGCAGGGCGAACTCGGCTTCGCGGTTCTGGAAGGGGATCAACAGACCAGTAACGACGCTGACCGGATTGCCGCGACCGGGGTGCCAGCCCATCAGATTAATACCGGAGCCGGTTGCCACCTCGACGCACATATGGTCGGCCACGGGGTCGAACATTTCGACTTGGACAAAACCGATGTGCTGATGATCGAGAACGTCGGCAACTTGGTCTGTCCGGCCTCCTTCGATCTTGGTGAAGACTGTAAGGTAGCGGTGCTCTCGGTCACCGAGGGGGAAGACAAGCCGCTGAAATACCCGCAGATGTTCCGGGCCAGCAACCTGATGCTGATCAACAAGCTCGACCTGATGCCGCACCTGCGCTTCGATCTGGAGAAGTGTTGCAATTATGCCAAACGGGTCAACCCCGAGATCGAGATCCTCGAGCTGTCCTGCTACACCGGGGAAGGGTTGGAAAAATGGTACGATTGGCTTCGGAGTAAACTGGCGGCAAAGAAGTAAGGGGCGGATCAGGTTACTAATTCCAGGGGACGCATACACCAGTACCTGGAACTTGATTGTCGCGGTCCGGGCGACAATCATCCCTTCCATCGGCAACCTGATCCTTTTGTTGCGGAGGAGAATAAAATCATGTGTTTAGCCGTACCGATGAAAGTGGTTGAAATTGCCGACGGCATAGCGATCTGCGAGGTCGATGGGGTGCGCCGCGAGGGCAGCCTGATGATGCTCGACGATGTTGTGGTCGGTGACTACGTGCTGCTGCACGCCGGTTTCGCTATCGAGAAGATCGATCCGGGAGAGGCGGAAAAAACTCTCGAGGTGTTCCGCGAGGCGCTCGATGCCGGGTTGTCAGCGGAATGAAATACGCCAGCGAATACCGTGACCCACAGCTGGGCAAGGCGCTGCTTGTCGCCATCGAAAAAGAGGTTGCCGATTATCCAGGCACCATGACCCTGATGGAGGTCTGCGGCACCCATACCATGTCGATTTACCAACATGGTATCCGCAGCCTGCTGCCGAAGCAGATCCGGCTGATTTCAGGGCCTGGGTGCCCTGTCTGCGTGACGCCGATTGGTTTTGTCGATCAGGCGGTTACTTATGCGCGGCTGGACGACGTAATCATCGCCACCTTCGGCGACATGATTCGGGTTCCCGGTTCTTCCAGCAGTCTGCAGCTCGAACAGGCTGCTGGAAGTCAAATCAAGATCGTCTATTCGCCGCTCGATGCAGTTGCTCTGGCGGAAAAACACCCCGAAAAGAAAGTGATCTTTCTCGGCGTCGGTTTCGAAACAACCACGCCGACCATAGCTGGTTCAATCGTTGCCGCCAAACAGAAAGAGCTGAACAACTACTTCGTGCTCTGTGCCCACAAGACCATGCCAACGCCGATGGCTGCTTTGACCAGTGATCCGGAGCTGCAGGTCGATGGTTACATCTGTCCAGCCCACGTCAGCGCGGTAATTGGCGCTAATGCCTATAGGCCGCTAGCAGAACAGTACAAAGTGCCCTGCGTGGTGACCGGGTTCGAGCCGCTCGATATGCTGCGCGGTGTGCAGATGCTTGCCGCACAGGTGGTTAGCGGGAGAGCGGAGGTGGAGAACGAATACCAGCGGATCGTCAAGCCGGAAGGGAACAAAAAAGCGCAAGCGCTGATCGAAGCAGTGTTTGAACCCTGTGACGCTGCCTGGCGTGGTATCGGAGTGATCCCCGGCAGTGGTCTGCAGATTCGTGAGGAGTTCGCTGCTTTCGATGCTGCTCGGCAGATTGTGGTTGAAGTTGAGGAGCCGAAGGAGCACAAGGGTTGCCTCTGCGGGGAGATCCTTAAAGGCAAAGTGACCCCAAAGGATTGCCCGCTATTTCGTACTGCCTGTACCCCGGAAAACCCGGTTGGGGCGTGTATGGTATCGTCCGAAGGGACCTGCGCAGCAGAATATAAGTACGGTTGTTGAATTTGGAGCGGAATAAGTGAAAACAGATGTCATACTCCTTGGTCACGGCAGTGGCGGAAAACTGAGCCACCAGTTACTAGACGAGCTGATTATCCCAACCCTGTCGCAGGTTGCGCAAAGAGATCAGAATGACGCTGCGGTTCTGGAAGGAATCAACAGCAGCCGACTTGCTTTCACCACCGATTCCTATGTGGTTGACCCGATCATTTTCCCCGGCGGTAACATCGGTGACCTCGCGATCAATGGTACGGTCAACGATCTGGCAATGAGCGGCGCACGACCGCTGGCGATCAGTGTGGGACTAATTCTCGAAGAGGGACTCTCAGTTTCGGAGTTGCGAGAGGTTTTGCAGGCAATGAAGCAGGCTGCCGATAAGGCTGAAGTCAAGATTGTCACCGGTGACACCAAGGTGGTGCCGCGCGGCAAAGGGGATAAGATTTTCATCAATACCTCAGGGATCGGTGTGTTCGACCACGATTGGAAGATTTGCGGTAGTGCGGCCAAGCCGGGGGATAAAATTTTGCTTAATGGCTCGATCGGCGACCACGGCATGGCGGTGTTGGCAAGCCGCGAGGGTCTCGATCTTCAAAGCGATATTACCAGCGATTCGATGGCACTCAATCATTTGGTGGGGAAACTTCTGGCCGAGTTCGGGGCAGATGTGCATGTGTTGCGCGATCCGACTCGGGGTGGGGTGGCGACCACGGTGAAGGAGATCGCCGTGCAGTCTCAGGTTGACATCTGCTTGCAGGAAACAGCATTGCCGATCAACGCAGCTGTCGCCGGGGCCTGTTCAATTCTTGGTCTCGATCCGCTGTTTGTAGCCAACGAGGGGAAACTGTTGGCAATTGTTGCAGCGGACAAGGCCGAGGCTGCTCTGGATTTAATGAGTAGCCTGCCGGAAGGGACGGGGGCCGCGATAATCGGCGAGGTCGTGTCTGAATCTAATGGTCGAGTGATGATGCAGACCGCCCTCGGCGGATTGCGGGCGATTGAGATGCTAGCTGGAGAGCAACTGCCTCGGATCTGTTAACCGGACCTGGATAGTGTATGAAAAGAAACGCCCCCGAAAAAAATTCGGGGGCGTTTCTTTTTTAATAAAAAAAGCCCGGTGATGGAGGGGGGGTATCACCGGGCTCCCAGATGAACAGGTCATCTGTTTTGTGTAATTTAGAGTACCCTATTTGAAGTTTTGTAGTCAAGAAAAAGAATGCTTTATGTAACGTAGATTTTGGTCTTTTTTAAATGAGAGAGGGGCTGAGGATTTTTGTGCTGGAAAAGGATCTGTTTTTTGGTTAATCTGCCTGATAATTAATTATCGCTAATGACTCTAGAGGGGTTGAAATGAAAATTTCTCAGGTCAAGGTCATCTATCTTGACGGCAGTACTGGCGTCGTTAGCAACGATGCTTTAGATGTCTTGATTGCGACTGGAAAGATCAAATCGTTCAAACGTACCGAAGGCTGGGTTAATATCGTACGCGATTGCGCAAAGTTGCGCGATTATCGAAATGCGAAAGATTATCCCGGGCCGGACAGGCGGGCTCCCTAGCCTCCGGCAAGGGGCGGTGGGAAGTGAAAAGAACCACGGCGACAATCCGTTAGTGTAATTCCTGCCGCCCGATCGGGTCGGCGCTTCTGTGTTGGAGCCTGACCGGCAATATAATGCTAAAACAAGCCCCTGAAGCGGTGTTGATCACACCGATCTCCCCCTCATGATGCTCGATGATCCGATGACTGATGGGCAATCCCAGGCCGGTACCTTCTTCTTTGGTGGTAAAGAAGGGGTTGAAAATATTGCGCATCTGTTTCGGGGGGATGCCGCTACCGCTATCATGGATTTCAACCCGGACCGCCGGTTCACCACGCAGGCGGCTTTGGTGACCGATAATCTTGATTTCCCCGCCCTTCGGCATTGCTTGGCGAGCATTGGAGATCAGATTGAGGAAAACCTGCTGTAGCTGCTCCGAATCCCCTTGCAGCTTCGGCAAATTTTCTTCCAGCTGCAGTTGTAAAGATATTTCTGCGTTTTGCAGCTTTTCTTCTTCCAGGGCAATGACCTTGTCGATGACTTCTTCAAGTTGGTATTGCTCAATGCAGAGCAGATGTTGCTTGGAAAAAGAGAGGATGTTATCGAGCATTTTTTCCAACCGTTCGGTCTCCTGCTGGATAATCTCCGCGTACTTGTAGCTGGTATCAGTCTTGTCCAGCGACTTGGTCAGTCGTCGGGCAAACCCGCCTACCGAAACCAGCGGGTTTTTCAATTCGTGGGCAATTGATGCCGACATCTCACCAATGGTTGCCAATTTTTCACGCTGCAGCAACTGTTCCTGCGTTTCGCGCAGGCTCTGATGAGCGGTTTCCACCCGTTGCAGCAGCTGCGCGTTGTCGAGGGCGATCCCCGCTTGGCCGGCAAACATCTCCAGAAAACGCAGACGTTCTGCATCGATCGCTTCGCCGCTGTCGGCATTATCGACCGAGAGCACACAGAGAGTCCTACCGCGGCTGAGCAGGGGAACTGTGGCATGGTGACCTTTGTGTAAATACTTGCATAAAGGATCAACCAGGTCGGAATCCACCTGCTCCTTGGTAATCAGTATCGCTTTCTGCTCACGGGCGGCGATCGCCAGGCAGCTTTCGTTGGTTTCGATGTCAAGTCGCTGTTGCATGACTTCCTGTGAGAAGGGTGCCTCCCGTTGTCTTCGTTGCGCGTCTTCTGGGATCTTGATCTCCTGGGTATGGACCGGCGGTAGACCCTCCGGCAGCAGGTAGCTGACGCTCTCCCGGGTGACGCCGAGGATGCCCTGCATGGTACCGCTGCGCTGGTTGACCATAAACAGCATGGCGCGGTGAAAGCTGCCACCGTCGTGGGAAACCAGCAGCGACAGGATCAGGTGGAGCAACTCGTTCGGTGACAGGGTACTATGCAGTAGCTGAGTAATGCGGTAAAGCAACGACAAGCCCTGCAGCCTGCGGAAGTCGGAGGTTGAAACCTGGCGCAAGCGGGCCATGGTGACCAGCTGTTCGAAGGCTTGGGAGATTTGATAGGCGCAGGTCTGGAAAAATTGTTGTTGTTCACGGGTGAAAGTATTTTTCCTGTTCGGGCTACTGCCAAAAAGGCTGAGTGTGCCGAAATTGCGGTCATGAACCCGTAGCGGCAGCGAGTAGACCGAAGCCGGTATGTTTTTCAGCCGCTGTCCGGAAAGTGGTTGACGCAAGCAGTTTTTTCCCTGCTGCAGGGCCTCTGTGGCCAGTTGGCAGTCTATTTGTAAAAATAACAGCTTAAGAGCAGGATCGCTCGAGGAAGAAGCGCAGTAACAGGCATTCGGGGGTGGATTTCCGTAAAGGCGCGGACGGATAATGACGCCACAGACATCTTCGTATTCGAGCAGCAGCTGTGTGGTTGACTGGCAGAGTGAATGTAAGCTGGTCGCAGAGTTAAGAGCTTGCCCCAGTTTTGAAAGCAGGGTCAGTTGTGCAAGTCGGCGGTTTGTTGCGGACATGGTTGTTGTTTCCTGCCAAAAAAAATCGGGAGCGCACATGCTTGTGCACTCCCGACCGATCAAGTTTGGTTTTAGCCGATCCGCTCTTGTCGTTCTTCTTCTGTTTTGCAGTCGATGCACAATGTGGTGACCGGGCGGGCACGCAATCTTTCCACGCTGATTGGCTCTTCACAACTTTCGCACAGACCGAACTCACCGCTTTCAATCCGCCCCAGAGCTTCGCGGATTTTGTTGAGCAGTTTGCGTTCACGGTCTCGGATACGCAGCTCGAAGTTACGGTCCGATTCGAGGGACGCTCTATCCGTCGGATCTGGGAAGTTGGTTTTTTCTTCGGTCATTTCTGAAACCGTCTCACCAGCATTGTGCAGCAGGTCCTGCATCTGCTTTTGCAACAGCTCTTTGAATTCAGCCAGAATCGTTTCTTCCATAACGCATTTCCTTCCAAGTAGCCGTCTTTCAATATTGCAGCTATATTAACCCAATTGGCGCCTAAAATGCGCCCCTCAATTGTACATAAATAATCAGCGCCAGAACGGCAACCGCGACCCACGCGGAAAAAACATCACTGGTTTTCTCCGGGGGATTGGCTGCCAATTGGCGTGTTTCATCGCTGATTGTCTTCTCCGGAGCCTTGTTCAACAACTCTTTGAGGAGTTGACCGAAGTTTTCATAACTGTTCGAAAAAATGATGAAATCGGTTTTGCTGCTGAGGCTGACAAAGGCACGCTTGCGAACCCGTACCGTGTCGATGGCAGTCATCTCACTATAGTCTATCCGCTTGTTGCGCAGTGGTCTGTGGATTTGCACTCCAGCGGCATCAATGCTGACACGGCGCAGGCAACTCTCGATAAACAGCAAAATGACCGGCAAGGTGAAGGCGCCTAGAATCAGGGTCTTGGCAAGAGGCACGTTAAGAATCAGACAGCAGATAAGCAGTATCAGGGTCAGTATAACGACCAGCCCCAAGGGAATCAAAAAACTTTTACGGATGCTGTAGCTGTACGTTTCCATGTTGATCCGTTCGTCGTTGAGGTCGTCGAATAACGGAAGGCTATCGACTCGCTGGAAAATTTATCAGACTTTGTTAATTTTTCCAAACGAATTACTTTGCTTCCACACGTTCAAAGGTGCCGCTGCGACCACCACTCTTGCGCAGCAGGCGAATCTGGCCGATTTCCATCCCCTTGTCGACTGCTTTGCACATGTCGTAAATAGTCAGGGCGGCAATCGATACTGCGGTCAAAGCTTCCATTTCGATGCCAGTCTGGCCGGTCACCTTGGCAAGGGCGCCGACGCGGACGATGCCTTTTTCGGGATCTGTGTCGAAGTCGACCTCAACCGAGGTGATCGGCAGCGGATGGCAGAGCGGAATCAGTGAAGAGGTCTGCTTAGCACCCATGATTCCAGCCAGCCGTGCGACCGCCAAGACGTCCCCTTTTTGCATTTTACGATCGATAATCATTTGTAGGGTTGCTGGTTGCATCCGGATTTCACCGGCTGCAAGCGCCTCACGTTTGGTGATTGCTTTGTCGCCGACATCAACCATGATCGCTTTGCCGTCAGCGTCGAAATGGGTCAATTTATCAGACATTTTTTCTCCTTTACTTAAAGAAATATAGCGTCCAGTGCTTCGCTGGCATGGCGCACGCCGATCAGTTGCATCCCTTTAGGTGTGTCGAGGTTTTTCAGGCTGCTTTTTGGCAGCACACAGCGGTTGAAGCCAAGCCGGGCCGCTTCCTTGACCCGCAGTTCCGGTTGTGAGACGGCACGCACCTCGCCGGTCAGGCCAACTTCGCCGAACAGCACAGTTTGCGGGTCAATCACCTTGTTCAGGTGACTGGAGGCGAGCGCTGCGATGGCTGCCAGGTCGACCGCCGGTTCGTCGAGGCGCACGCCACCGGCAACGTTGAGGAAGATATCCTGTCCGGCCAGCGACAGCTCGACTTTCTTTTCTAGAATCGCCACCAGCAGCGCCACCCGCTTGTGGTCAAGACCGATGGCAGTACGCTGCGGGGTGCCGAAGGAGCTGCTGGAAACCAGCGCCTGCAGTTCGACCAAGATCGGCCGGCTCCCTTCTAGGGAAGGAACCACGGCGCTGCCGGCACTTTTTTCGGGGCGCTCGGCGAGAAACAGCTCCGAAGGGTTATCAACTTCGCGCAGACCTTTATCCTGCATCTCGAAGACGCCAATTTCGTTGGTCGAGCCGAAGCGGTTTTTCACCGCGCGCAGGATCCGATAGGGATGGCCGGGGTCGCCTTCGAAATAGAGGACAGTATCGACCATGTGTTCAAGCACCCTTGGCCCGGCGATGGCGCCGTCCTTGGTGACATGACCGACCAGAAAGGTCGGTAGGCCTTCCCCTTTGGCCTGGATCATTAGCTGCCCAGTGCACTCGCGGACTTGGCTGACACTGCCGGGGGCCGACTCGATACTGTTGGTGAAGATGGTCTGGATCGAGTCAATGACCAGAAAGTCGGGCTGAAGCTCCTTAATCCGCGCCTTGATCTGTTCTAGCGATGTCTCCGCCAGCAGGTAGAGGTTGTTGGCGGTGGTGCCGAGCCGTTCGCCCCGCAGCTTGACCTGGCGCGCCGATTCCTCGGCAGTCACGTAGAGGACTGTGCCTTGCCTCGCTAGTTGATCGGTCGCCTGCAACAGCAAGGTCGACTTACCGATGCCGGGATCGCCGCCGACCAGGATCAGCGAACCAGGCACCACCCCGCCGCCGAGGGTTCGGTCGAGTTCGCCGATGCCGCAGTGCAGACGGTCCTCCTCGCGGCTGGTAATCTCGGCTAACTTCTGCGGTTTGCCGGGAGATGTCAGGGCGCGGCTGTGCTTGCTCTGCTCGACCGGTTGCTCTTCCACCAGGGTGTTCCACTGCCCGCAATCGGGACATTTCCCGAGCCATTTGGGGTTCTGGAAACCACACTGCTGACAGCTGAAAATAGTTTTCTGTTTGGCCAAGGTATTTCCCATGTGAAGCGGGGTTAAACAGGCGGATATCCTATGCTGAATGAGGAGGGGGTGTCAATTGCAGTCGCAGCCTCTTTTGCCCGTTTTTTCTCTGAGGTATACTGGCGGAACTTTTCGCCTTCGATAGTGACAAATCTGACTTGGAGGGTTTATGACTTTTGCTGATTTGGTGGCTGCGTTGGAAGAATTCAATTTGCCTTCTAGCGTGACTTGGAAGAAGATCAAAATCAGGCACCGTGAACTGGTGCGGCGTTATCATCCCGACAGTGGGGAACAAGCGGATGCCGATAAAATAAAACGGATTAACGCGGCCTATAAAATCCTCAGTACCTATGTCGGCGACTATCGATTCGATTTTTCTCGGGAGCAGTTTCTGGAGCAATACCCGGAGGAGCGACTCAGAGAACAGTTTTGGAGTGAAAAACCCTGGGGGGAAAATGTGTGAGAGGCCCGACCGCCAGGTCATGATCTTTGCAGCAACCCCGATCGCCTAGGTGTTGCTGGCAAAGATCTTTTTTTAAAGAGAATACATGCTTTAAGAGTCTATCGTGTGAGGGCTGAAAAATACCTCATGGATTTCCGATCCGACCCCGTTGATACGGGTCTGGGTCTGATCGAGGTATTCGTGCAAGCCGATCTCGAAGACCTCGTCGAGCGAGGCGAAATTGAACTCGGCCAGGAGTCGGCCAAGTTTTTGTTCGGCCTTGTTGGCGAAGGTGCCGCGCGGACTGCCGGTAATGTTGTTCATCGAGATGATCGCGGTAATGATTGAATAATGGACGGCTCGCGGGAAATGAGGATCAAGCAGTAGGAAATCGACTATCTTCCGTGGGTTGATACGGCCATGTCGTTTGCGATACATCTCAAAGGCGCTGGCCGAACGCAGCAGCGCTCCCCAGAGCAGGTTGTCGTAAGAACTGCCAACATACTCTACCGAGGGCAACAGGATATAGTATTTAACGTCGAGAATCCGCGTCGTCTTGTCGGCCCGCTCCAGCATCCGGCCCATCCGTCCAAAATGCCATCCCTCCCCGTGATTCATGGTTGAATCGGTGATGCCGATGAAGGTGTGGCTGGCGGTCATTATATCGACGAAGATCTTGTGCGGCAGATCCATCAAGGTTTCTTTGGCTGCGGCGTTGATCATCAGGTAAAAGGTGTTGATCTGTTCCCACATCTCCGAACTGATGTATTCCCGCACCGAACGGGCATTTTCGCGGGCCGCGCGGACACAGGAGTAGATTGAGTTGGGGTTGTTCCGGTCGAATACCAGAAACTCGATAGCATTTTCCCGGTTCACCTCGCCGTACAGTTCTTCGAACAGCTCATGGTCACCGGTAGTATTAATCAGCGGCTGCCATTGGGCACTGGCGTTGTCCGGGATATCCAGAGCCATATGATAGTTGGCGTCGATGAAGCGGGCGACGTTTTCTGCCCGTTCAATATAGCGATTCAACCAGTAGATGGAGTTGGCGACTCTGCTGAGCATGATTACTCCTCCTGACTCTGATCCTGGATCGGTGATTCCGGTGAGCCACCACCGCTGGCATTGAGCACCCAGGTGTCTTTACTTCCTCCCCCCTGTGACGAGTTGACCACTAGCGACCCTTTTTTCAGGGCCACCCGGGTCAGTCCTCCCGGCAGGACGTAGACACTGTCCTTGCCGTAGAGAATATAGGGACGCAGGTCGACATGCCGCCCTTCGAAGTGATCGTTGACCAGCACCGGAACCCGCGACAGCGCCAGGGTCGGTTGAGCGATATAGGTACGTGGCTTGGCTTTGATCCGCGTAGCGAATTCATCCCTCTCGGCCTGGGTCGCGTGTGGACCGACCAGCATGCCATACCCGCCCGATTCGTTGACCGCCTTGACCACCAGCTTGTCGAGGTTCTCCAGAACGTACTTACGGTCATCCTCACGCCAGCAGGCGTAAGTTGGCACGTTCTGGGTAATCGCCTCCTCGCCAAGGTAATACTTAATGATCTCAGGGACGTAGGCATAGACAGCCTTGTCATCTGCCACACCGGTTCCCGGCGCGTTGGCAAGGGCGACCTTCCCTTTACTGTAGGCTTTCATCAAGCCTGGCACGCCAAGCATCGAATCGGGACGGAAGGCCTTCGGGTCCATGAAATCATCATCAATCCGCCGATAGATGACATCGACCCGCTCCAGTCCCTTGGTGGTGCGCATCATCACCTCTCCCTTATGAACCACCAGGTCACTTCCCTCGACCAGCGGAACTCCCATCTGCTGCGCCAAGAAGCTGTGCTCGAAGTAAGCGGAGTTGTAGATACCGGGGGTCCAGACCACCACCATCGGGGATCGCACTCCGTCTGGTGCCATCTGTTGCAGCATCTCCAGCAGGCGGCTTGGGTAGTCAGTGACAGGCTGCACGCTGCAGGCGTCGAACACCGTCGGAAAGGTCCGTTTCATGATCAGCCGGTTTTCCAGCACGTAGGATACCCCGGACGGGCAACGCAGGTTATCCTCAAGGACGTAGAACTGGCCGTCGCCGTGCCGGACCAAGTCTGTGCCGGTGATGTGACACCAGACTCCGCTGGGTGGTTGCAGACCGATACAGGGTTTGCGAAAACCTTCGGCGGTGAGTACCAAATCCGCCGGGACTACACCATCCTTGAGAATCTTCTGGTCATTGTAGATATCATTGATAAATGCATTCAGGGCGGTGATGCGTTGCTTGAGGCCCTTTTCGAGATTTTCCCACTCTTTGGCCTGAACGATCCGCGGGACGATGTCGAAGGGGAAGATCTTTTCGATCTGCGCGTCGTTGCCGTAAACATTGAAGGTGATCCCCAGGTTCAGTAATGCCAGTTCCGCTGCCTTCTGCCGCCGTTGCAACTCGGTCTCAGGTAGTGCGTTTATCCTTTCGATCAGCACATCGGCGCCACCGCGAGGCTGATTCTGTTCATCGAAAAGTTCGTCATAAAATCCCTCTGTTTCATATCTATCAAATCTCATATAAATCTCCTTTAAGATGAGACAGACCTCCTGAGCATAAAGCCAGGACATGCAAATCAGGGATTTACGCCTTTGTAAATCGATTGCAACTAAATTATTCAGTCAGTCTGGCAACATCGACGGAAACTACAACAGTGTGTTCTCCGCCGCCCAATGCGATCCCTTTTAAGGGGGATACATCTGAAAAATCACGCCCCCAGGCTACCGTGATATGCTGCTCAGCAGGTATTTGATTGTTGGTCGGATCAAAATCGATCCAGCCGATGCCCGGAGAAAAAATCGAAAACCAAGCATGCGACGCATCCGCGCCTACCAGCCGTTTCGTTCCGGGGGGTGGGATCGTTTCAATATAACCGCTCACATATCTTGCGGCAAGCCCCATAGCCCGCAAACAGCCGATGCCGAGATGGGCAAAGTCCTGGCAGACTCCGTGTCGATTCGCTAGTACCTCCTGCAGGGGGGTACTGATCGTCGTGACCTCCGGGTCATAACGGAAATCCTGGTAGATGCGCTGCATCAACTCCTCGACCGCCTCCGGCAACGGCCGCCCCGGCGGAAAGGATGGACTGGCATAGTCGACTAGTTGCGGGATTTCCCGAACCAGCGGCGAATCGTACAGATAGGGGAGCACTGTCAGGGTGTCGGGGTTCCTGACCGTACGCAGATGCGCCCGCACACCGTCCCAGGCTTTGCCCTGTGTTGCATCGAACAGTGCTTGATTGGCAATGATCTCCACCTCGCTCTGCGCTGTGACGACCAGCTTTTCGTGTGGTTCCTGCAGGGCAAAATGCGTCACCCGGTTGCCGAAAAAATCTTTCCTCTCGTGGAGGTCGTCGGCTGTGGGAGAAACCTTCAGAGAGCTGTTTCGGCACAGCTGGAACTCGGTGCTGCGAGGCAGCAGGCTGGCCTGGTTGCGACACAGCTGGACCGGTTCGCTGTAGTGGTATTCGGTAATATGTTTGATCCGGTATTTCATTGTCCCTCCCTATGCCGGCTTCCCAACTGACGCGGTTCGAGCGTGGGACTGAAATAAAGCCACATCAGCTCTTCTGAAAGCTTTTGCAGGCGCTCTTCCTGTTCGGTGAGAAAACTTTCCAGCAGGGGGTAGATTTCCTCATCGCTCGACATCTTGATCAATCTTTGTTGCACGGTATCGTTCAGCTCATTGATTGCCTGAGTGATTAGCTGGTCATCGGAGCGCGGTTCCGCCTCCTGGTTGTGGGGTAACGACTGGATGTGTTTTTTCAGCTGGCGCAGCTGGCAGGCTAGAGCGCGGGGATAGTTTTCGTCCATCAACAATAGTTCCAGCACCGGTGCCAGCTGGATAAACGAGCGATAGCGCCGGCGAAATACGATCAGGCTGTTGCAGGTCGCCAGCACCGCCTCCAGAACCTGTGCGCCCATTGCGCCAGTGTAACTGGGTACCAGCGCCGCACGCAGCAGCGCGATCAGGTTCAAGGCGCGCTCCAGACGCCGACCAATGTTCAACAGCTGCCAGGCGGTTTCTCGAGACATATTTTCATAGGCCAGGCCGCTGAACCCAGCTAGCTGAATGATCAGCCGGTTGATGCTTTCATGTAATCTACCGCTGCCGATCTGCAGGCTGGAAATCTTCGGGTTCCAGTTCTGCTTCATGTTATCGATAACCCTCCAGGCGTCGGCCGGCAACAGGTCGCGAATGGCGTAAGCCGCATTCCACAAGGAGTTCAGTGATGAGCGAATCCCTCCCGGGCGTACATCGCGTACCAGGGAGAGCAGTTCCTCACGCGGGTTCTCGAGCTTCTCCTGTGAGCCTTCCCCGACAAAGCCGGGATAGGTCAACGTGACATGGGTTAGCGCGCGCAGCAGATGATTCAGAGCGAGTCGGTCATCGGCATCGCGAAACTCGTTCACCTCGCGCAGCTTGACCAGGATCGACCTTAGCAGTCGGGCGGTTTGTTCTGCGCGTTCTGCATAGCGCCCGGCCCAGAACAGGTTTTCCGCTGCCCGGCTCGGGAGTGAGCTGGCCTGGGATTTGATCAACTGGTTTGGTTGCGCTTGCAACCAAAGGTTGACCTGTTTGCCCGGTTCCGGGGTTAGCACCCAGGTGTCCTTGATTTCGTCCCCTGGCTGATTAAGTTGCAGCAGGCTGTCTTGCTCCGAGCCAACCCGGGTTACTCCCCCAGGCATGACCGAGTATGAATCTTCCTTTGCTGTCAGGTAGACGCTCAGTAGGCTCTGCTTGGAACAGATGCGGTCATCCGCAAATGCCGGATAGGTCGCAAAATCGATCAGCTGTTGGCCGACGAACAGGTGCGGTTTGGCCTGAATCAGTTTTCTCCACTTGCGCTGTGCGGCAACGTTGCTACCGTGGGTTGCTACTGGCAGGTTTGGCAGGGGGTGAATCGGCTTGATGATAAGCCGGTCGAGATGTTCCAGAACATAGTTGCGCTCTTTCTCCTGTCCACACCACCAGGTCGCAACTGAAGGGATTTTCAGCTCCTCGCCCAGATAGTGTCGGCAGATTCCTGGCAGAAATGCCATTAACCCTGGATTTTCCAGCACGCTGCTACCGATCGGGTTGGCAATGGCAACATTGCCTCGCCTCACCACCTGCAGCAGGCCGGCGACTCCGAGCAACGAATCGCTGCGCAATTCCAGCGAGTCGCAATAATCATCATCAAGTCGGCGCAAGATCACATCGACTTGGCGCAAGCCTTCGACCGATTTCAGCCATAGGCGGTTGTCCCGGACGGTCAGATCCCCTCCCTGAACCAGGGGGTAACCGAGATAGGAGGCTAGGTAGGCGTGCTCGAAAAATGAGCCATGGTCAGGACCGGGAGAGAGCATGACAATGCAGGGGTCCTGCTGGTTGTGCCGGGCCAGGTGGGTCAGGTTGTTGCGCAGGGCACGGAAATACCAGGCTAGGCGGTGAACCTGGAAGTCAGTAAAAATCTGCGGGAAACTGCGGGTCATGATGATCCGGGTTTCCAGCGCGTAGCCGGCTCCAAGCGGGGGGTTGACGTAGTCGTCAATCACCCAGTAACTACCGTTCCGACTTTTGGCCACATTGGCTGAATAGAGGCTTAAGGCCGGCTGGTCAGGAGGGATCAGGCCGAGGCAGGGATAGAGGAAATTTTTATGGGCAAACACCAATTCCGGTGGCAGCAGCCCGTTGGCGATCAGCTTCTGCGGACCGTAGATGTCCTTCAGCAGAAGGTTCAGCAGTTCTGCCCTCTGAATCAGGGCCTCTTCCAGTTGCGCCCACTCCGCGGAGCCGAACACCAATGGAATCGGGTCAAATTGCCAAGCACGCTGGGCTTTGGGAGAATCGAAAACGTTGTGGATCGCGCCGTTTTCCTGCAGCAACCGTTTGGCATCCTTGCTCCGTCTCTGCAGCCGTTTGGTGCTGAACTTTTCCAGCGCTTGCATGAGCTGCTCCCAGTGTGGCGAGAGATCCCCAGATGCGGAATAAACTCCACTGTTTACCACCTGTGCAACGTCTTTGTCTGGCAGAGGAATTGATTTGTCCTTCACGTTAGACTCACTGACATTCTGTCTGTTTTTACAATCGGTTATGCCGGTTTACGGCGCAGATCAAGAGTATATGGAAACTCCAGGTTGATCTCTTCGCTTGGCGGTGTTTGTGGCCCCGGAGGTGACCCCTTGGGGAAAAACTTGCCAAGCGCTCGATATTCCGGCAGCGGTTGCAATGGCCCCTGGGTGTGACTGGTCTCCCGGAATAATGTCACCCGCCGGGCCTCGGCGGTTATGGCATTGACCGGAAAATCATCGTAACTGCGGCCACCCGGGTGGGATACATGATAGCTGCAGCCACCGATAGAACGTCCGTTCCAAGTGTCGATCACATCAAAAACCAGCGGCGAGTGAACCGGAATTGTGGGGTGCAATGCGGAAGGCGGTGCCCAGGCCCTGTACCGCACCCCGGCGACAAATTCATCTTTCCGCCCTGTCTTATGCAGCGGCAAGCGCCGACCGTTGCAGGTGATGACATGCCGCTCCTCGGTCAGACCCGTCACTCTCACCTGCAACCGCTCCATCGACGAATCGACGAAGCGCGCAGTGCCCTGACTCCCCACCTCTTCGCCCAGCACATGCCAGGGTTCGATGGCAAAACGTAGCTCTAGCTCGATATCATCAACCTGTACCGTGCCATACCTCGGGAAGCGGAATTCGAAGAACGGTTCAAACCAGTCGAACTGAAACTGATAACCGGCGGTCTGCAGATCGGAAACCACCTGCTTGATGTCCTGCCGGACAAAATAAGGCAGCAGGAACCGGTCGTGCAGTGCCGTCCCCCAGCGCACCAGTTCATGCTTGTAGGGTCGTTTCCAGAACCAGGCAATCAGGGTGCGCAGCAGCAGATTCTGCACCAGGCTCATCTGCGCATGTGGCGGCATCTCGAAGGCTCGCAGTTCGACTATCCCGAGACGGCCGGAAGCGCTGTCGGGCGAATAAAGCTTGTCGATGCAGAACTCGGCGCGATGGGTATTGCCAGTCACATCGATCAACAGGTTGCGTAGAAGCCGATCGACCAGCCAGGGGCTCGGGACTTCCCCCTCCGGCATCTGCTCAAAAGCGATTTCCAGCTCGTAGATGGAATCCTCCCGCGCCTCATCAATGCGCGGTGCCTGACTGGTTGGCCCCATGAACATTCCGGAGAACAGGTAGGAAAGTCCGGGGTGATGCTGCCAGTAACTGACCAGGCTGCGCAAAAGGTCTGGTCGCCGCAGCAGGGGGCTGTCCGCCGGCGTTGGGCCTCCGATGGTGATGTGGTTGCCACCCCCAGTGCCTGTATGGTGGCCATCGAGCATGAACTTCTCGGTGCCGAGGCGGGCCAGCCGCGCCTGCTCATAGAGGGTCTGGGTGTTCTCGACGATCTCTCGCCAGCTGTTCGCCGGGTGAATGTTGACTTCGATCACTCCCGGATCGGGCGTCACCGAGAGACGTTCGATTCGCCAGTCGCGCGGCGGCTCGTAGCCCACGATGACCACCGGCATCTGCAGCTTGGTCGCCGTCGTCTCGATCAGGGCGATCAGGTCGAGGTAATGTTCCAGTACCCCGAGTGGCGGCATAAAAATATTCAAACGACCGGTGTGCGCTTCTATGCAGAGCGCGGTGTGGCTGATCTCAACCAGTTTTTCCTCCACATCACGTTCCAGTTTGGTGGTCGGAGGTTGAGGGATTGCCTCCTCCTGGATTTCCGGTTCCAGTTTCCCGGCCCAGAGTCCATGGTAGTTTTCAAGTTCCGGCAAGGGCTGAAACTGGCTTTGCTCAACGAAAGGCTCGCGCTTTTCCGGAGCAACCCAGGGGAGCGAGGCGAGTGGCAAGCGCAATCCCATTGGCGAGTCGCCGGGGATCAGTAGCATCTTCCCGTTGCGGAACTCCCAAGGGGTGGTCCCCCAAGTCTGGGTTTGCCAGTCCCAGCGCAGCGGGAGCGCATAACCGACCGGATTGCCCAATCCCCGTTGCAGCACCTGCGCGAGGGTGCGCCGCTCCACTGAATCATTCAGTTTGGCACTCGCCGGATCGATGTTGGCCGGCACCGTTCCTTCTTTCCAGAGCCAGTAAAGGGTGTCTTCGTAACCAGGCACCAACGCATCCGCCCCAAACCCGAGTGTTTCGCTCAATGACTGAGCAAATGCCAATGCGTCTGCGTGGTCATAGCCGTAATCTCGGGAGATGTCTGCCAGTAACTCGGGATTCTGCCAGATCGGTTGCCGGTCCTTGCGCCAGAAGCAGCCGTTGGCCCAGCGCGGTAGCGGTTCTCCTGGGTACCATTTCCCCTGGCCGAAATGCAGCAACCCACCGATGGAGAAATTGTCACGTAGCCGGAGGGTCAGATCGTATGCAAGCTGGCGCTTATGTTGGCCGTCAGCCTTGGTGTTCCACTCGGCACCATCCATATCGTCGATGGAGACAAAGGTCGGTTCTCCTCCCATGGTCAGGCGGACATCTCCAGCTGTCAGCTCTTCATCGACTTTTTCGCCGAGAGCGTTGATCAATAACCATTGCTCGTTGCTGTATGGTTTGGTGACGCGTGGATCTTCGTGAATTCGGCTGACCTTGTTGCTGTGTTCAAATTCCACCTCGCAGACGTCGGTCGCCCCGGTGACCGGGGCAGCGCTGGCAGGGTGCGGCGTACAGGCGAGCGGGATATGTCCCTCGCTGGCGAGAAGCCCGGAGGTCGGGTCGAGACCGACCCAGCCGGCTCCAGGAACATAAACCTCGGTCCAGGCGTGCAGGTCGGTGAAATCGGCTTCAGGTCCGGAGGGGCCGTCGAGTGATTTTTCGTCCGGCGTCAGCTGCACCAGGTAGCCACTGACAAAGCGGGCCGCCAACCCCAGATGGCGGAAAATCTGCACCAGCAGCCAAGCCGAATCGCGGCAGGAACCGATTTTGCGCTCCAAGGTGGTGTCGCTGGACTGTATCCCCGGCTCCAGGCGCACGCTGTAGGTGATCGCCTGCTGCACCTGGCGATTGACATCGACCAGAAAATCGACGGTCTTGATTTCGGAACGGTCGATCTTTTCCAGCCAGTTCTTCAATAACGGTCCGGAATCGACGATCTGGAGATAGGGGGCGAGCTCGCGGCGTTCCAGTTCGGTGTAACTGAAGGGATACTTCTCCGCGTAATCCTCGATAAAAAAATCGAACGGATTGTAGGCGGTCATGTCGGCGATCACTTCAACTTCGAAGCACAGTTCGCGGGTTTTCTCCAGAAACACCAGCCGTGCCAGATAATTGCCGAACGCATCCTGCTGCCAATTGATGAAATGTTTCTGTGGGGTGACCTTCAGCGAGAAGGCCCGGATCGGCGTCCGGCAGTGGGGGGCTGGCCGTAGTCGCAGCACATGCGGTGAGAGGGACACTGGCCTGTCAAATTTGTATTTGGTGACATGATTGCAGGCGATGCGGATCGGCATAAGCAAACCCCTGTCTTAGGCGGAAAAATTCAATTCAGAGCCAACTCAGACATTTTGATCAATAATAGCATGTTCATATTTTTCTGACGCCTCCTTTGCGATGAAGATATCTAGGTTTTTTTTTGTCATATCGATCAACTCCGGAAGTTTTCTTTGTCTTTGTGCCTCGGCAGCGGGAGGGGGGGACTCAGCAACTCAAGTTTTTCAGCTCAATGTTACGGAAAGCTTTCTTTGGGGCTGTATTAAAAGATTTTTTTCGACAGCTTTTCAGGGTGGGAGATTCTGGAGAGAAAATGCCTAATCTGGATTGATGTATTGATCGAAATCTTCTATAGGCTGCGGCAGGATCTGCTTGAAAAGGAATAGCAACTCTTTTTATGCCTTTTTTTCAAAGCTTTTAATGCTGAGCGGGAAAATGTTGGCGTGTGCTACCTTGCCGGTTGAAATCTTCGCTAAAATTACAAAAAACCTTTTAAATCGCTTGTCTTCAGATTCTTTGGGTGCTAGCTTAGTACCCTTTTTCGTTCTATGTATAAGGACTGCTTTTGAACAGAATTGATCAGACAGAGGCATTGATCCAAGTTACCAAACCGTCCCGTTATCTGGGTGGTGAACTTGGTTCGATCTGCAAAGTTGATAACGGTATCGATGTGCACATGGCTTTGGCCTTTCCCGATGTCTATGAAGTCGGGATGAGTCACATCGGTTTTCCGATTCTTTACCACATCCTGAATCGCCTAGAATGGGCTGCTGCCGAGCGGGTATATGCCCCCTGGCCCGATATGGCGCAGTGGCTGGTTGAGAATGAACAGCCACTCTGCTCGCTTGAGACGAACCGGCCACTGACTGCGTTCGACATCATCGGTTTTACACTGCAGTACGAACTCAGCTACACCAATCTGCTGGGGATGTTGCAGTTGTCTGGACTACCGCTGCGCCGCGAGCAGCGGGACGAGTCGGCGCCGTTGATCGTGGTTGGTGGACCTTGCGCCTACAACCCGGAACCTCTGGCCGATTTTTTTGATGTTGCCCTCATCGGTGACGGGGAAGAGGCGATCGTCGAACTGGCTGAAGCGGTTCGAGAAGCGAAAAAACATGACTGGAGTCGTCGGCAGCTGCTGGAAAAACTGGCGGCTTGCGAGGGCTTTTACGTGCCGGAGTTTTTTTCTGTCAGCTACCTTGCTGATGGCAGGGTGGCTGAAATCGCTCCGTTGCATGCCGGCTACCAAAAGGTCCGGCGTCGGTTTCTTACCGATCTGGAACCAGCCCCTTTTCCGACTCAGCCGATCATCCCTTTCATGCAGACGGTGCACAACCGGGTGGCAATGGAGATCTCCCGCGGATGCACGCGCGGTTGCCGTTTTTGCCAAGCCGGTTATATCTACCGGCCGGTTCGAGAACGTAGCCCGGAGACGATCCGTAACTTGGTTCACCAGGCCTTGGAAAACTCCGGCTATGAAGAAATCTCGCTCCTGTCCCTATCTACTGGCGATTACAGCTGCATCGAGCCGCTGCTGCGCAGCCTGATGGCGGAGCATGCTGATGATCGAGTGGCTGTCTCTTTACCCAGCCTGCGGGTCGGCTCCCTGACCGAGGAGTTGATGGAGGAGGTGAAAAAGGTACGCAAGACCGGCTTTACCCTCGCCCCGGAGGCGGGCAGCGAACGTCTGCGGGCGGTGATCAACAAGGGGATCAGTGCCGCCGATCTGCTGGAAACCACCGGTAACGCCTACCGGCTTGGTTGGCGCCTAGTCAAGCTCTATTTCATGCAAGGCTTGCCGACCGAAACCGACGAAGACCTGGATGAGCTGGTCGAGCTGGCCGCGCAGGTTAAGCGTAGCGGTAGAGGGACTGGCGGTAACGATGTGAACGTTGCGGTATCGACTTTTGTGCCAAAGCCGCACACGCCGTTTCAGTGGCAACCCCAGATCGGGATCGAAGAAACCCGGCGCAAACAGACTTTGCTGCGCGATGGGTTGCGGAAAAAGAAGTTGCGCTTCAAGTACCATGAAGCAGAACTCTCCTTCCTGGAGGGGGTGTTTGCCAGGGGGGATCGGCGTTTATCGGCGGTTTTGGAAAGGGCGCTCGAACTCGGCTGTCGCTTTGATGGCTGGCGTGAGCACTTCGCTTTCGAAGCCTGGCAGCAGGCTTTCGCCGATTGTGGGATCGACCCGGAATGGTATCTGCGGGCACGAAATGTCGACGAAGTTCTGCCTTGGGATCACATCGACTGTGGGCTGCCGAAAAGTTTCTTTCGGCGTGAATTAGAAAAGGCTCTCTCCGGCTCCGCTACTACCGATTGTCGTGGCGACGATTGTCACGGGTGTGGGGTTTGCGATTTTGAGGCCTTGCGGATGCGTCTGACTGAAGCGGCTCAGGTCGAGCCGTTGACTAAAATAGAGAGCGCGCTCGAAGAGGGAAAGCCGGAGAATTTCACCCGGGTGCGGCTGAAGCTCGCCAAACGTGGTCGGGCACGGATGGTTGCCCACCTCGAGTATCTGAGCATGTTTCAACGCGCGGTACGACGCACCGGGATGCCGATTCGCTTTTCAGGCGGTTTTCATCCGAAACCGAAGATCTCCTATCTGGAGGCCTTGCCGATGGGAGTCGCCAGCGAAGCGGAGCTGATCGACTTGGAATTGCTCTGTCCTGTCGATGTTGATCAGTTAGTGTATGATTTGAATGTTCAACTTCCGGATGGGTTCACAGTTATTGAAGGGGAGGTCGTGCCTTGGAAATCGCCATCGCCATCGGTGTCGGTAGCTACCAGTTGTTATCGGGTGCCACTGCCGCAAACGGCTTCGGTCGACTTGGACACGCGGATCGCTGATTTTCTGGCGGCAAAGACGGTGATCGTCCGCAAGCAGAAAAAAGGGCGTGAAATCGAGTTTGATCTGCGTCCGGATGTACAGAATATGACTTTGCTTGATGGCGAGTTGGAGCTGGAACTGAAAAAAGGCAGCCCGCTGCAGGTTGCCGCTTATCTGCTGGAAATGGACGTCGAGGAGATTCGGCGCTTGCAGGTTCGCAAGATCGGCATTACTCTTAAAGATTTAGCGGTGGACGCTGCGTCGGAAGACGCTCCTGCCGCAGATCAATAGAATTTAAAGTTTCACTTTAACGATATAGAAGAATTTGGAGAGAAAATATGCGGAAGGAGCTGGTCATTTGCACCACCTCCCACGAGACCCGTGTGGCTTTGCTTGAAGGGGGCCATATTGCTGAGCTTTATATTGAGCGGGAGCGGGAGCGGGGGATCGTCGGGAATATCTACAAGGGGAGAGTGATCCGGGTGCTGCCCGGCATGCAGGCGGCGTTTGTCGATATCGGCCTGGAAAAAGCGGCTTTTCTCTATGTGGCCGATGTACTCGACGAAATGGAGCAGGTTGAGCGGACCATCGAAGGCGAGGAGCCGGGACTTGACCAGACCGAAGGGGGAGACTTGACCGCGCTTCCGCCGATCGAAGACCTGCTGAAAGAAGGGCAGGAGCTCTTGGTACAGATCTCCAAAGAACCGATCGGCACCAAAGGGGCTCGGATCACTTCGCACATTTCGTTGCCGGGCCGCCACTTGGTCTACATGCCGACTGTCGATCACGTTGGCATTTCCCGCCGGATCGAGTGTGAGGAGGAGCGGGAGCGGCTCAAACAGGTGGTCGAGTCGATGCGCGAGCCAGGCACAGGCTTCATCGTCCGTACCGTCTCCGAGGGGAAGAGCGAAGATGAACTCCGCGGCGACATGGAGTTCCTGGTCGGTTTGTGGGACGACTTAAGCCGCGACATTGATCAGCGTAAGGCCCCCAGCCTGATTCACTCCGATCTCGATGTCACCAGCAAGGTACTTCGCGATATCCTCACCGAGGAAATCCAGCGGATTGTGGTTGATAGTCAAGAAGAGTACAACAAAATTGTTCGCTTTATCCGTACTTTCATGCCGAAGCTTAACTACTGCATTGAGTTGTATGACGGTGACGAGCCGATCTTCGATGCCTACGGTCTGGAGGTGGAGATTTCCCGTGCGCTGGGGCGCAAGGTCTGGCTGAAGAGTGGCGGATCGATCATTATCGAGCAGACCGAAGCGTTGACCGCCATCGACGTCAACACCGGGCGTTATGTCGGCAAGCACAACCTCGAGGACACCATCCTCAAGACCAATCTCGAAGCGCTCAAAGAGATCGCTTTCCAGCTGCGGCTGCGCAATATAGGCGGCCTGATCATCATCGACTTCATTGATATGGAGAAGGAAGCGCACCGCGAAAAAGTTCATGCGGCACTTGAAGAAGCGCTGAAAGGCGACAAGAACAAAACGAATATTCTGAAAATTTCCGAACTGGGACTGGTCGAGATGACTCGCAAGCGGGTGCGCGAATCGATCGGTCGCACCCTCTGCGAACCCTGCTCTTATTGTGAAGGAAAGGGCTACGTCAAAGGCAAGCTGACCATCATCTACGAAATCCTTCGTGAGCTGCACCGGGAGATGGCTGACCTACCTGCCGGGCATATTACCCTTCTGGCGCATCCAGACATCGCCGGACTGCTGATCGATGAAGAACGGGTCGGCATCGATGAATTGGAGCAGCGCTACGGACGGCATATCTCAATCAATTCCCGCCCAGGTTTTCATATCGAGCAGTTTGAGATCGCAGTCGGGTGATATAAGTATCCTATGGTAGAATGTAAATCTTTGTGAGCGGGACTGGAGATTTTCCAGTCTCGCTTTTGTTGTTTGCCCAGCGGAGCTGGCAAACCCGGCTTGCTGAAAGAAGCAAGCGTCGCCCCGATCAGGGGGAAGACAATCCGAATCGCAAGGGCGTTGCTGGCAACGGCAGGGTCTGAAGGAAGCGATAGGAAGTGAGCTG
>NZ_QKAP01000040.1 GCF_003247215.1 Malonomonas rubra
GGCCCTGTGACCCGGTCATCGACAGACCAGAAGGCAAGCTGCTCTTCATCGACATTCCCTTCGGCCAACGGATAAAGATAGCGGCCAACGTTCAGATCAATCTCCAGGGGCTGGTAGTACACCAGCCTTACACGCGCTTCACTCCGAGGCATCACATTTCCGACCCTGACCTCAAAGGTTTTGTAGTCATTCTTCTCCGCCAATGCGGTCTGATTCCCCTGTGCTTTTTGTTCTTCATAAATTTTTTTCGCCCTTTGTCTTTCTACCACTTCGCCCAGGATTTCCTGCCCGTTGACCCAGAGTGACAGTTCCGACAGACTGGCCTGCTTCGGCAAAGGAAAAGAGTAGATCCCTTCGAGCGAGGACGGACTGCTGTTGCTGAATGTCTGATCGACCTCTGTGCGAACAAAGCCATTGTTAATGGTGACATCGACCCGATGAGAGGTGATGGACAGGGCCGAATCGTCACCGCCTCCGATCGGCTTGAGAAGTCCTGCTGCCAACGAGAAGGTTGCGCTGCCCATGAGCAGACAAACAACCCCCAATAGAACGATTTTGAGTGATCTGATTTTTTTCATGACTGTCCTCCTTAAGAGTGTTTGGACATAGACTTTTCAGAGGACGTGCCAGAAATTATAAAATCTTCCAACAGACTGTATTTACAAATAGTTTTAAATTTTAAACGCTTTATTTTTTAATTGATCTGTTTTGCATTCTGGCTTTCTATGCACAACTGATATACATTTTATGCATGTCACGATCAGAGAAACTTAAAACCGAAGACCGGCAGTTTTTCCAGCTCGTCAGCAAGGCGGCGTTCAGCAACCCGTTTGGAGAAGAACGCGCTGCCCTGGATAAACAGTTGGCCGGACTGACGGGGGGCAGCAAGAAAGAACTGCTGGAAGCCGCCCTCGAATCGGTTCGGGATCGCGTGCGAATTTTGGAAAAAGCCGGCCGAGGCAATCTGGCCTTATACGAGGGTGGAGATCGCACCTGTCTGGCCATGGGTTTACTGTTTGAGCAGTTTCATCGCTACCTGAACGCATTCGACCAACTGATCCAAAAGCAATTACATGAAGGAAATGAGCCGTGCGCAGTACCATTTTCCGGCGAGCTGCTTACCCGGTTGCGAGAATACGGTTTCAAAAGTGAAGAGGCTCGACATTATTTCGCTTTTTTCTACCAATTGCGTAGAGCCTTCTTCTTCATCGACCAACTGGTCGGACAGAGCCATTCGATTCAGAAGCTGCGCTGTGCCCTGTGGAACAACATCTTCACCCACGATGTAAGGCGCTATGAGGCGCAGCTCTGGAATCGAATGGAAGACTTTTCAACGCTGCTGCTTGGCGAGACGGGAACCGGCAAGGGCGCAGCAGCAGCAGCGATCGGTCGCTCGGGCTATATCCCTTTTGATGAAAAACGCGGGCGTTTTGCCGAAAGCTTTACGCGGAACCTGATATCCACCAACCTGTCGCAATTCCCCGAGTCACTGATCGAATCAGAATTGTTCGGCCACAAAAAAGGCGCCTTTACCGGCGCCATCGACAACCACCTTGGGATTTTAGGCCGCTGCGTGCCACATGGTGCAATCTTTCTTGACGAAATCGGCGACGTATCGGTCCCTGTACAAATCAAATTACTGAGGGTGCTGCAGGAGCGAACCTATACGCCGGTCGGCAGCCACGAAAACATACCGTTTCGCGGCCGCATTATCGCCGCCACCAACCGCTCTCTTGATGAACTGAGACGCGCCGGTAATTTTCGCGACGATTTCTATTACCGGCTGTGTTCCGACGTGATCGAGGTGCCCTCGTTGCGTCAGCAACTCAGCGAGGACCCCGCTTCGCTCGATGCCCTGCTGGCGCATCTGCTGATGCGAATTCTCGACAACGTTGAACCCGGATTAGTCCAGTCGATCCGCCAGTCCCTTTTACACGATCTGCCGATCCGTTATTGCTGGCCGGGCAATGTGCGTGAGTTGGAGCAGGCGGTTCGGCGCGTGCTGCTGAATGGCAGCTATACCGGCGATCCGTTTGCCAACTCAACAGGGGAAGGCAATCTGCAGGCGCTGGCGGATGCCGGCGAGATGAATGCTCAAGAATTGCTGACTCTGTACTGCCGGCAACTGCACCAGCGTTTCGGCACCTATGAAGAGGTGGCACGTAGAACGCAGCTCGACCGGCGCACGGTAAAGAAGTATATTCAGGGAGCCTGAGCCGTTGCGGGATCGTCAAAATCTCCCCTTTTCATTTCCAGAAGTCGGAAACGTCCTCGGTCTGTTGCAGACTCAATGATTCAATCTGGGCTGGTCCGCGGGTCTTCACCAAAACTTCAGCTTTGTAGTAATAATCTTCGTTGGTGTTTGGAATCGGTGGTGAAACCGTCGGTTTCGGGTCGTTGCGCTGGTTCTGGAAACGCGGATTCTCTTTCACGACATCCCCGGCGGTACGAAAAGTTTCATCGATCGCCGTTGCAACGGTGCCGACCGGCTTGCCCAAAGAGCGACCGATTAAACTTCCCAGTTGCGCTGCATCCTGGTTGGTGCATGCAGAAAGAAATGTCACAAAAAACAAACCGCTTAAAAGTATTCTGTTCATACGCATGTCCACTCTCCTTTCCGGGGTTATGACGCAAATTCCTCCGCCAATTTCCGCAAAGCACCCAAGTCCAGTTTGCCACTGCCAAGCATGGGCAGCTCAAGAACTTTGATAAAATTTTCCGGCTGCGGTCGCCATAGGTTTGGCAGCTCGCTTTCCTTACAAATTTTCAACAATCTTTCTTTTTCTCCGGCTTCTTCGGTATAGACCACCACCAGCTTTTCCCCTTTCTTTTCGTCTGGGATAGCGGTCACGGCCAAAACGTTCCCGGTCAATCCCAGCTCGCGGTAGAAAACTTCTTCGACATTGACGTGCGGCACCATTTCGCCGCCGATCTTGCTGAAGCGGGCGAGGCGGTCGGTGATGTGCAGAAAACCGTCGCTGTCAATGCGGCCGATGTCGCCGGTGACGTACCAGCCGTCGACGATCGCCGAGGCGGTTTTATCGGGGCGGTTCAGGTA
>NZ_QKAP01000006.1 GCF_003247215.1 Malonomonas rubra
ACAACAGCCAAAACCGGGATAGTCTCAACATGAAAGCTGCAATACTGATTCTAAGCGACAAGGGCGCCGCCGGGCAAAGAGAGGACGCCAGCGGTCCGGCCATTCGCACCTGGCTGGCCACCAATGGCGTGGAAACCATCATAACCGACATCATCCCGGATGATTTTCCGATCATTCAAAGAAAGCTGGCCACCTGGTGCGACGTCGCTCTCGCTGACCTGGTTATCACCTGCGGCGGAACCGGTGTTTCGCCGCGAGACGTCACCCCGGAAGCGACCAAAAGTATCATCGAAAAGGAACTGGTCGGTTTTGGTGAACTGATGCGGCAAAAAAGCCTGGCAATTACTCCCATGGCGATTCTTTCGCGCGGGACAGCGGGCATCCGCAACAACTGCCTGATCATCAATCTGCCGGGGAGCCCGAAAGCCGCGGTGGAAAACCTTGCCGCGGTCTGGCCGGCAATCGATCACGGGGTGGCCAAAATCAAAGGGGATCCATCCGACTGCGCCGGAATTCACCTGCCGCGGAAAGGTTCGCCTCCGGTCGTATCCTTTGCCGGCTATTCGGGGAGCGGGAAAACCACCCTGGTCACCGAAGTCATCAAACAGTTGACCGGCCAGGGCTATAAAGTCGGTGCCATCAAGCATGATGGCCACAGCTTCGAAATCGATCGCCCGGGGAAAGACAGCTGGAAAATGACTCAAGCCGGGTCAGCCATCACCTGTATCACCGACAGCAGCACCCTGGCGATGATTAAAAATCAGCAGTGCGCTCCCAGCGTAGACAGCATTGTCTCCGATTATTATTCCGCGATGGATATCGTCATTGTTGAGGGATGGAAAGAGAGCGCGCCGAACAAAATAGAAGTTTATCGCTCAGAGGTCGGCTACACGCCGCTCTCGCAGCAGGAGAATGCCGAGAACTTTATCGCTATTGCGACCGATTGTGACCTGCAGTCGTCATTGCCGCTGTTTGACATCAACCAGCCACAAAAGATCACAAATTTTATCGTCGAATCCTACCTGCAACCGTCTCAGCAGCACCTTCATTGAGAAAGGAAGAAGTGGATACGACAGCGAAAAAAAGAAGGAACAAACACGACAAACTTGGAATCATTGCCGACCGGCCCTACTGGATGGTCTATGTTTCGCTCGCTTCCCGCGCCGTTCATCAGATCGGCGCTGCCGTGTTTCTGGCCACCTACATCCTGAGCCCGGACAATACCCACGCCTGGAAGGTTTCCCTCTTGGTCGCCGCGATAAGCGGATTTCTGCTGCTCGGAGTTGAAGCAATCAGACACCGGCAGTTTTTACGCGAAGTTTTCGGACTGACCACGATTTTCAAGCTGGTCCTGGTCGGCTTCGCTCACCACGGCTGGTTGCCGGCGATCCCCAGCGTATCGGTGGCATTCCTTATCGCCTCGCTGGTTTCGCACGCGCCGAAAGCAGTTCGCCACAGGCTGATGTTCTAACGAGCGCAGGCCCGTTTCCGGCTCTCAACCGGCTGCCTTGCGCCCCTTTTCGCTCACCAGCCAGATGCCGCCGATAACCAGCAAGGTGCCGACCATCTGTAACAGCGAAACGGCTTCGTCCAGCAGCAGCCAGCCGAAAAAGATCGTCAAAACCGGGCCGAGACTGCTGATCAGCGCCGCCGGAGAGCTGCCGATACGGCGCACCGCTGCGGCCAGGGCGAGAACCGGCATAACGGTGGAGAAGGCTGCCATCACCAATGCCAGCAGGTAGATCTGCCAGGGTTGAATCAGGTTGCTCAACGGGTGTGTGAGCAGAAAGTGAACCAGTGTGGCCAGGGTGGAAACGATCAGGGCCAGGCAGGCAAACCGGGAAGATCCATATTTGGCGATCAGATGCCGCCCGCCCGAAAGGTAAAATGCGTAACAAAGTGCCGACAGGAAGATGAATCCGCCGCCGAGCCAGACATTCTTCTGCACACTGGACGCGCCCATATCGTGGACGAAAGCCAGACCGATCCCCGCATAACAGATCAGCACCGCCAGCCACTCATAGCCTCTGATTTTCCGGCCGGAAAAAACCGCATCAAAAAATAGGGTCAAAAGAGGAAAGGTAAAGAGGATCACCCTCTCCAACCCGGCGGAGATGTAAACCAAACCGAAAAAATCAAACAGGCTCGCGCCGTAGTAGCCGACAGCTCCAAGGATGATGATGACCGCTACGTCACGGGAACTTAGCTTGGGTGCGCCCGCTCCTGACGACCGGTAGAGCAGTAAAAACAGCGGCAGCGCAATCAGCATCCGCAGCGACAGTAGGGTCACGGCGTCGACCGGAACCTGTTGCGGCAGCGCGTAAGCGATCTTGATCAGAATCGCCTTGAAAGAGAAACCGAACGCGGAAATAACTGCCAGCCAGACGCCGAGGCGATAGTTGTCCGCGACAATCCCCGCGGTTAACTTCTTCCAGAAGCAACCGTCCCTATCAGCTCCGATGTCAGCATGTCCGTTCAAAACTTCATATCTACTTTCACCACTGCGTGCGGATATTCCTGCTTGATCGTCTTTCCCATGCTCACTCAGCGACAGGATATAGCCCCTTCTCACGGGCAAACAAGCGGGACAGCCCCAACAACGTATCTATCTCGGGCGTAGCGACCCCAACCTTCAAGCCGATTTCGCGGACACTCGCCACCAGGGCATCGAGTTCGAGAGAGCGGCCCGCCTCGACATCCTGCAGCATCGAGGTTTTAAAAGCTCCCAGCAGCCGGGTCACGGCGTTGCGCTCCTCCCCGGTCTGACTGATGGGATAACCTATTTTCGCTCCGATTGCGGCCGCCTCCACCATAACCTTGAGGCAGAAACGATTGACCAGCGGGTCATCCAGTATTTTGTCGCAGGTCGCTCCGGTAAGCGCCGAAACCGGGTTCATGGTCATATTCCCCCACAGCTTGTACCAGATGTCACGTTGAATGACCGAGCTCGTTTCGATCTCCATTCCAGCCCTGTCCAGCAAATCCGCCAGGGCATGCAGGCGTTTCGAGTCCTCGCCGTCCGGTTCGCCGATAATCAGCCTCTTGCCGAAGATGTTGTGCACGAAGCCGAGACCATTTGAGGTAAAACTGCCGTGGACAACTGCTCCGACTATCCTGTCGGCCGGAATTGCCGCTGATATCTTCCCCGCCGGATCGACGGAGTCCAGCTGCAGACCAGCATACTCGCCGCCCGTCCCTTGGAAAAACCACCAGGGAACGCCATTCATCGCTGTCAGCACGATCGTTTTCGGGCCGATCAGCGGAGCGATCTTCTCCGCAACCTCAACCATCGACTGCGCTTTCACCGCTATGACCACAAGATCCTGCAGCCCAAGCTCAGCCGGGTCATCTGAAGCAGTGACCGATGCGCTGATAATCTCCTCGCCCATCTGAACACTCAGCCCATCGGCCTGCAAAGCTTCCAACGTGGCGCCGCGAGCGACCGCGCTGACCTCACAACCTACGTTGGCCAGCAAACCGCCGATGAACCCTCCGACCGCGCCGACACCATAGATGCAAACTTTCTGTATCATTTCCATTCCACCTTTTCCGGCCGGGTTGATTCTGCAAAGGGCCGCGGACCTGATTTTGCAATCATCGTACCCTGATCAAAAGGAAAAAATACAACTGAAGAGTAACGGAACGGTGAGGTCGCGTTCCCTTGCCAGCAGCCTAAAAACGAGCGGCATTTCACGCGCTGGCCAGCGGCGTAAGCGAAGGACACCGCCACCGCTCCGTCTCAATATGAGACAACCAAGCTGCCGCGTCTCAAAAATGAACACCCAGAGCGTACAACCGCTCAACGCCGCTAATTCTACCGTCCGGCAACCATCTCCGCAGGTTTTAGCGTCCTCCACGGCAGCCTTTGCAGCATGGCATGATCCTTGCCAATTTCTTCCATTAACGCGGCTACCGCGCTCACCATACGCGATCGAACAAGGATTGGCGATGTACCTATCGAAAACCGGCATTCAGACTTTTTCCCAAACAAAGTTTCCTGCCGCCGTTGAAAAAATATCGGCCGCGCCAGCCGGAAAAGCCAGACAAGGGGCCGAGCACAGCGACAGCGATTCTCCGGCCGGAAGGATCCGGCTGGATGGGTCGATTACCGGGGTTATCCTGGCAGGTGGGCAATCGAGAAGGATGGGCCGGAATAAAGCCCTCCTCGACATGGGGGGCATCCCGCTGATCGAAAAGACCTATCGCACCATGGCGAAGCTTTTCTCCGAAGTCATCCTGATCACCAATACTCCGGAGGAATATGCGTTCCTGAACTGCCGCTGCCAGCCGGACATCTATCCCGGAGTCGGCTCCATTGCCGGACTCCATGCGGCGCTCAGCGCCAGTCATACCGAGCGGATTTTCGTTGTGCCCTGCGACATGCCGTTGCTCAGCCCCGAGTTGATCACCCTGCTGTGCCAAACCGACCCGACCTACGACGCCGTCGTTCCCTTCAGCCGGATGGGGCTCGAACCGCTGCACGCGCTCTATCATCGCCGCTGCCTGCCGCAACTGGAACGGGCCATCAGAACCGGAGACATAAAAATACAAAACGTTCTGCAGGATATTTGGACCTATTTTCTGCCGGTATGCGCCTATCGCCATATCCCGGATGCGGAACATTCGTTTCAAAATATCAATCGGCCAGAAGATTACGCGGCTCTCGGAATTCAGCAAACGGAGCCGTCGATCGTCTCATCCCACGAGTTCGGAGCCCAGTGAGCCAATGCACGTACTCGACTTCAAGACCAAACAAACTCTTAAGCGATTCGCGGAGGAATGCACCTCATGTGGACTCTGTTTTGAAGAGTGCGACGTCCTGACAAAACTGAACCTGTCGCCGGCGACAATCGCACAGATTCTTTCCAGCAGAAAAAAATACTCGGCAAACCTCGTCGCAGCGGTGCAAAGGTGTTCTCTGTGCGGGCTGTGCAGCCACAAATGCCCTTTGGGTCTGGCCCCCGATGAATTGATGCTGGCCGCGCGGCAGATGCTGGCCGACGGCGGCAGCGTCGATGGCGACGATTACAGGTTGCTGCACGTCGATCAGGAGCATCATCTTTTCAGCCTGTATCGCACGACCTGGCAGATCGATTATCAGAAATTCCACCTGTCCCGCAGTCCGATTCTGTTTTTCCCCGGTTGCACCTTGGCGAGCTACTCACCACGGCTTACCAGGACTGCCTTTTACTGGCTGCAGCAACAAGGCATGAATGTCGGTCTGAGCGAAGATTGCTGCGGTCTGCCGCTGGAATGCATCGGCCTGTCCGAGCGGCATCGACAACACCTCCAGCGCCTGAACGCGGAGTTCACGAACGCCGGGGTCAAGCAGATCGTCACCGCATGCCCCAACTGCTACTACCACCTGCAGGGGAAATTCCCCGGGATGGAAGTGACATCTCTTTACCAGCTGCTGGCAGACGCCGGAATAAAGATCGCTCCACGGGATGGCACTGTCACCGTGCATGACTCCTGCCCCGATCGCCATAGCGGAGAAATCGGCCGCTCCATGCGCACCCTGCTAGACGGCAATGCGCTCGTCGAGATGCCCCACAACCGAGAGTCGACGATCTGCTGCGGCGCCGGCGGGATCGTATCGATAGCCGACCCGGAGCTGACCAACCAAAGAGCCGCAACTCGGCTCGAAGAGGCCCGGCAAAGTGAGGCAACCTACTGCGCCAGCGCCTGCATGGGCTGCGTCAAGCGGCTTGAATCAGCGCAACCAAAGCTGCCGGCAAGCACAGTCGATTCCCGGCAGACCGGGTTTGTCCAACTGCAAATCGTTCACATCCTGGAGCTGGTCTTCAATCTCCGCCTCAACCACAAAGAAGTCCAACAGCGGCTGGAGCAGATGTGGCAAGGCGATCTGGGTGAACGCAATATGCAACTGTTGTCTGAGGATCAGGAAAACCAAACGGTCGCTTAGTCTTCGTAAAGTATCTCGCTTTCCAGCGTGGGAGCCATTCATGCAACACCGCACCACAAAAACCAACTGTCGCCTCTGCAGCTACCTCTGTGGCCTTGAAGCCAGGATTGTCGATGAGCAGATCGTCGAACTGCACCCCGACCCCAGCCGCTACCCCTACGATGCGGGGATTGTCAACGGCTGCGCACGCTTCCATAGCAACCTGGAATTTCTCAACCACCCCAAGCGCATCAACTACCCGCTGAAACGCTCGGCGGAGCGAGGCGCCAACAGCTGGCGCAGGATCAGCTGGGACCAGGCGCTGGATGAAATCAGCGACAAACTGCTGCGGCTGAAAGCCCGTTTCGGCGCGGAAACACTTGCCACCGCGATCGGTGGCCCGCACACGACCTTCTGGCCGCTGCACCGATTTATGAACCTGTTCGGCAGCCCGAACAACGTCGGCATCGGCCAGATCTGTTGGAACCCGTCGATCTGGGTCAACAGCCTGACCTTCGGCTGGCCGCTGGAGAACGAAATCGACCCGGAAAAAACCGAGTGCGCCATCCTCTGGGGCGTCAACCCGTCGGAGTCGGACAACTCGCTGTTCTGGCGCCAGGTGCTGGCGTACCGGCGTACCGGCAAACCGTTGATCGTCATCGACCCCAGGGAAACGCGAACCGCTCGCCTGACCGAGCATTGGCTGGCGCCGATCCCCGGTACCGATGCCGCCCTTGCGCTGGGGCTGCTGCACGTCATCATCAATGAGAACCTCTACGCACAGCAATTTGTCGACAGCTGGTGCCACGGTTTCGACCAGCTCAAGCAGCAGGTTGTCGACTACTCACCGGAGCGGGTCGCCCAGGTGACAGGATTGCCGGCAGCAAAAATCATCCAGGTCGCCCGAACCTATGCCAGCGCAGGCACTGCTTCGATCTTTCACGGTCGCGGCATCGACCAGATCGGCGCCAACAGCATTCAGGTTCATCGCGGAATCGCCTGTCTTAAAGGGGTGACCGGCAACGTCGACCGCCCAGGCGCTTCGCTGTTGTCCGATATGCCGGAATATATTCCGGAAATCGATCTGGAACGGACCGACCTGCTGCCCGCCAGTCAACGGGAAAAACAGCTCGGCCGGGAACGGATTCAGCTGCAAACCTATACGGGTTACGAGCTGCTGACCCGCTACACCCTGCAGCACGGCAAACAATTGCCCGCCCGCTACCTGACCTCGGCGCAACCGAATCTGGTCTGGCGCGCCATGCTGGAAAGCCGCCCCTATCCGATCCGCGCCCTGGTTGTCAGCGGCAGCAATCCGCTGATCTGTCAGGCCGACAGCCAGCTGATCGGGCAGGCGCTGCAGAGCCTCGACCTGCTGGTGGCCCTGGAGCTGTTCCCGAACTCGGTCACCTCGCTGGCGGATTACATTTTGCCGATGGCGGGCAGCCTGGAGCGACCGGTGCTGCAAACCAACGCCGGGGTTGCCAATATCGCCTACGGTGGACCGCAAGCGATCGTTCCCCTCTTCGAACGCCGCTGCGACTTCGATTTCTGGCGCGAACTGGGGCTACGCTGCGGGCAAAAGGAATACTGGCCCTGGGACGACTTCACCGCCAGTCTGGACCACATTTCCACCTCCCTCGGCATCAGCTGGGAAAACTTCTGCGAGACAGGCCTTTACGCGCCGCCGCCGCAATACCACAAACACCAGAGCTATCAGGCAGACGGCCAGCCCGGCTTCGCCACGCCCAGCGGTAAAATCGAGCTTTACTCCGAAATCCTCAATCAGGTCGGCAGCTCCCCGCTGCCGTTCCATCAGCCGCAGGCTGAACCGTCGGCGGAGTTTCCGTTACTGTTGATCACCGGCGGCCGCAAGCAGCCCCACTGGGCCTCTTCTTTCCGCTGGTTGAAAAGCCTGGAAAAACCGGGAGCAGTCCCGGAAGCCGAAGTCAGCCCCACCACCGCAAAGGCATTGGGCCTGGCGGAAGGGCAACTGGTGACCGTCGCGACCCCGCACGGCGAGGCGACCTTCACTTTGAAAATCATCAACATGAAAGACAACGTGGTCAACGTCGATTACGGCTGGTGGTTTCCGCAACAATCCCTGGCCGCACCGGAACTGGGTGGCGCTTTTGTCGCCAATGCCAACAACCTGACCACCGCCGCTTTCGAGTCAGCAGACCCGATTCTGGGGCAGTGGACCTACAACCGAATCCTTTGCCGCCTAGCCCCTGCTCTCGCTGCCGAGCAGGCAACCATCAATGCCGATCAACCCGAACAGGTACTCGCATAAAAAGGAGTTTAACGATGAGTAACATGAAAAACGCCCTGATTTTCTTTACCAAGGTTCCGACCCCCGGTCTCACCAAAACCCGCCTGACCACGGAACATGGTGGCATCTTCACCCCGGAAGAAGCCGCCGAACTGTACCGCGCCGTCATGCTGGATACGGCCGAAGTCGGTTTCCGCGCCCTTGAGCAGGGCCGCGAGCAGCAAGCCGGGCGCAAAGTACGATTTCGTCATCAGCGCGACCCCGGAGCATGACCACCCCCGGCTGAAAAAGATTTTCGACGATATCGATCAGCGCAATATCGATCTGAAATTCATTGCCGATCAGGGCCAGAACTTCAACGAGCATTTCAACGATGCTTTCCAGCAGCTCTGGGCGCAAGGCTACGATGCCGCCGTCGCCGTCGGCGGCGACCAGCCACAGATGACGACCGCCAATATCATGCAGGCGTTCCACTGGCTCGACCGTTTCCAGCAGTCGCACAACAAAGGCCTGGTCCACTGTCCCTGCCAGGCCTGCGGCGTTTCGCTGGTCGGCCTGACCAAAGACACGCCGATGGACTTTGACGGCGTGTTCTACAACGAAGCCGGCGTCTCCGCCCTCGACGCCATCATCGACATCTGCAACGATAAGGAGATCCCGGTCGCCGCGCTCGAAACCGTGGCCGACATCGACAACGTCGAAGACCTCGCCCATGCCCTCAGCCTGGCGCACTCGCAATCCTACACCGCCCAATTCCAGCCCGAAGTCGTGGTGCCGCAACGCTTCATCAACTGGGCCAAAAATACCGGTCTGACGGTCACCACTCCGCCGAACACCGATCATGACCCCCGGGAGTTAATCGATGCCTGATGTCCAGATATCAGCCGAACAATGTACCGGCTGCGGCATGTGCGTCAACTTCTGCCCGGTCGATGTCTTCCAGCTCGGCAGCAACGGCGGGAAAAAACTGGCCGAGGCGAAGACCCCCTCTGCCTGCTGGGCCTGTGACACCTGCGTCGGCCAGTGCCCGACCAATGCGATCCGCATCATCGAAAGCGCGGAAGAAGCCGCCGAGCGAGAGGCAACCTTCAAGCCAACGGCACCGCCGCTCGACCCGGCCAAGCGGCAGCAGTATCAGCAATGGCACGAGATCCTGACGCGAACCCTCGGTCTGCGCTGGAACCCGGTCGCCATTTCCCTGATCGGCAAGGACCAGCCGTTGCCGGCAGTGCCGATGCCGCGGGTGAAATTGCGCTACTGCCAATCGCTGATGATGGCGCGCCGCGGTAAGTCGGTGCTGATGCCGGCGCAATGTCACGCCTGCCCGGACGGCACCCACATCCTCGGCTTGACGGAAATTCCGCCCAAACTCGCCAGCGGTGAGATGTACCTCCATTTCAGGAAACTGGCCTCGATGGACGCCGCCAAGCAGATGATCAGGGAGCGGCCGCGCCTACCGGAGAAATCGACCCTGGCGACGCTGGTCAGTCCGCTGAAGGATGCGCAGGTCACCCCCGATGTCATCGCCGTTATCGCCAAGCCGGAGCAGTTGATGTGGCTGACCATGAGCGCCTCGTACAGCACCGGCAAACGCTTCGAGTTCAAGGTCAGCGGCTACAATGCCCAGTGCGTCGAGACCACCTTGCTGCCCTACACCACGCAGCGCTTCAACCTCTCCCTCGGCTGCTACGGCTGCCGCGCCAGTTCGGATATCGGCGACGAGCTGATGTTCATGGGCATCCCACGTCAGCAACTGCCCGAACTGATCGCCGGGCTGCAGAAGCTGGGAGAGAAAGCCATCGGCGATTCGCGCAACAAAATCTACCTGCCGCCGAATATTTGATCGACAAAAGCGCCCCAGGGCAAACACTGTCCGGGGCGCTGCCGTGTCGAGCCCAAGGAGGACACCGTGCAGCTGAAAATAACCGCCAAAGCGCAAAAAATTATTATGGAAAAAGGGGGGAATGCCACCGTCAGCCTGATAACCCAGGTGTGTTACAGCTGAGGCAGCGCTCAGTCGCGAGACACCCCGTCCGTGCGATGGGGCCTGCCTGAACCGATACGCGTTGGCGAATACGAGCTGCTGAACGTTGAGGGAATGGCGATATATGTTCAGCGTGCCATCAAAGGCTTCGCCAACGCCCGCATCGACGCGGTCACCGGCGGAATCGGCACGAAGCTGATATTTTTGGGATGTCCCGGAAACAAATAATATGTTTTGCGCACGCAACCAGGCCGCAGCCGTTGCGTCCGTCTTCAGGAGGTTTCCAGCATGTCGCGACGGGGCGTTGCGGTTATTGCCGCGGGGTTTTGCACGCTGTTCATCGCTTTCGGGATCCGCTATTCCTACGGCTTGATCCTGCCGTACATGCTCACCTCCCTGGGCATATCGAAAACCGAGGCGGGGATGATTTTCTCCGCTTATTTCGTTACGGCGACCAGCCTTTCCCCATTCTTCGGTTTCCTTTGCGACCGCCTCGATAGCAAACACATCCTGACAATCTTCGTGGCGATTCTCGGGATCGGCGCCCTGCTGATGTCACAGGCATCAAGCGTCCTTCAGGCCGCGCTGTTTTTCGCCGTCGCCGGGATCGGCCATTCGGCTTGCTGGGCGCCCGTGGTCACGGTCGTGATGCGCTGGGTCAAGCCGCAGCAACGCGGCTTCAGCGTCTCGGTTGTGGATCTTGGAACAACCGTGGGAATCGCCACCTGGAGCTTGCTGATTCCGGTCATCATCGCCAACGGCGGCTGGCAGGCCGTTTGGGTCTGGTTGGGGATCACGGCCCTAGCGGTCGCCGCGCTGAATTTTCTGTGTATCAAAAGCCACCCGCCGACGCCGGCAATCCCCCAGCCTGCCGCCCAGCCGGCGGGGCCAGCGCCCTCCCTGCGCGACACCGCAAAAACGATTTTCCGCAATGATCGCTTTTACCTGATCGGCTTCTCTTACCTGCTGATCAGCTTCTCCATCCTGATCCCCTTTACCTTCATGACCAGCTTCGCCATCCAGAATCTGACCCTGGGCTATGCTGTCGCCAGCGGCCTGCTGGTGGTTATCGCGGCCTCCGGGGCGATCGGCAAACTGGCCCTGGCCTATCTGTCCGACCGCACCGGGCGGATCAAGATCATGATGCTCTGCGGTTTGCTGACCGCAACCGGCGCGGCCCTGATGGCGTATGCCAACGGGTTTGCGGCGCTGCTGGCGGCAGCGGTGTTCTTCGGCATCGGCTACGGCTCGCTGTGGGCGATCTATGCGGCGTCGGCCAGGGATCTGTTTGACAAGCAGTGCGCTGGCGCGATCATCGGTCTCTGGACCCTGTTTCACGGCGTAGGTTCGGTGTTTTCTCCCATCCTTGGTGGCTGGCTTATCGACACGACCGGCGGCTATTATTGGGCTTTCATGCTGGCAGTTGCCAGCTCGCTACTGGCCAGCCTGATCCTGTTACCGTTGCTGCGAACCGAAGCGATGGTGCGGGCCGAAGCAATGGCCTGAAGTGTCAGTCCCTAAGCAACTTGACGATGGCTTCTGGTGAAAATCACATAAAAAGCCTCAGCTCATGGCGAGTCGGGGCTTTTAACTTCTTGTTTCATATCTCCAGATATGTGAGCTAAATTGGTCCCGAAATGAGCCTCAAAACTCGAAATATTTGAGACAACTTCCTTCTAACAAAATTTCAAAGGATTTACGAAAATCGGTTTTGGCCGGAAGCGTGGCGACAAGGGGAAGAAGTCCGCTTGTGGACCACATTGTATTTTCAGAATTGCTAATAAAACACAACAAATTATTTAAAATTGTAGGGGCGAGTCACTCTGATGTTTTTGTTCTCTGTTGGTCTCGTTCTTCAATAAGTTGCTGTCTGCGTAATTGACATATAAGTACTGGTTTTCCATTCAACAATCGATACATCCGATAGCCACAATTACCGTAGCCGCTGCAAGCGTGACATTTTAAATCCTTTATGTCAAAACCATCATGATCTTCTGGTTTGAGCTCGAAGTCTTTTGGAACTTTGCGTTTAGACATGAGTTTAGTCCTCCTGAGTGGATGCAGCCGGCGCCATCACTTTCTTTCCGGTAACACAGCCGCCGGTAAAGGCCACTTTTTTCACGAGCGCATGCCCGGTTAGCGCAACACCGGTATTTTCATCACCATGCACAACATTTATGACGCCCGCCGGCAACCGGGACGCCATTTTTTTCAGTAGTAGAGTCAAAGCAAGCGGTGCGTTGGGGGAAGGCTTCACGACAATGGAGCGGTCATCAGCGCCGGGGCCAACTTCGTCATGGTGAGGACCACGGGCATATTCCAGGGCACGATAGCGACGACAACCCCTTTGGGATTTTTTTCAACACTTATCCAGCTGACCTCGTCCTCGCTCTGTTCAGGCTGCATGAAATCGGCAACGACCGCCGCATATATCTCCCCAAAACCGTAGCCGGCGATAAAATCCATGTTCGCTTCGCTCAGAAGGCCGCCATGTTCCCGCACCAGCAGCGGCGCAAGCTCGGGGATGGTTAATTCTAACTCATCCGCCGCCGTCATGACTTTCGCGATCCGCTCCTCGGCGAGCAGTTTTCGCCAACGCAAAAATGCCTATTGGGCGGCCTACACCGCCCGCTCGACATCCGCCACCGCGGCAACCGGGGTCCACCCCACCCGTTCTGTCAATCTGCCGGGGTCATGAATATCGGTATAGTTTTTAGCCGGAACGTCGCAATTATCGATCAGCAGATTGACATCAACTCCTCGGTACTCTTCCATCTGGTTTATCCATCTCTTTTCGTGGGGGAAGATGTTTTCAAAAACGAGTCAAGTGACCAAACCAATCCAGCACGCAGCAACTGTTCCACCGTAGCAGACACCATTTATATCGCCCGCCGCAGCCGGATATTGGCCGCTGTCGGCATCAGCGGACACGCTTTCCCGGCGCAATGGTCGGCGCCGACAAACTGTTCGCAATAGAACGGCTCTCGTGCCTGGATAATACCCTCGGCCAGTTCCTGCGAAATCACCTCCGCCTCCTGTAAAGCCAGCCAGCAATCGCGCTGGCAGCAACGGGCAAAGGGGTACGCGGCGATCTTCTCGGCCACCCGGATGACGATTTTCTGCACCTGCTGACGCAGTTCACCGGTGAAGGGGGACGCCTGCAGGATAACGGAGAAGGCGATGCCGACCCCGACCGCCGCACCATCGATACCGAAGAAGGAGCAGCTCCCCCCCGGCACCTGGGTGCCGCGCTTGATCCCGGTGATGATCTGCTCATCGCTGATCTTGCCACCGTTGTTGCGGTAGGCCGCCAGCAGAATCCCCGGGATCATCGGGTGATGATGCGGCCCGTGGGTCGGAAATTCCGGCCGCTCGCGCAGCTCTTTGAAAATGGCGAGCACGTCTTTTTCCTTGGTGGTCAGGCAAACCTCGCGGATGCTGTCCGCGGCCGCCTGGATATGGCATTGGTCGCAGACGAAATGTCCCTGTTCGCAAGCACACTCTACCCGCTCCCGCTTGCCGCAATAGTGACAGGTCAGCTCCCGCGGCGAGGTCAGAATCGTCAGCGGTTCGCCGCACACCATACAACCCGACTTATGTTCACTCTCGACCTGCGGCCGCTCGCAATCGCACTGGGACTGGGAACCGGAATCGGGCAGGCAGCAGCAACTCATCTCCTGCTCCAGGTTGGTCACCTGCCCTTTTTCGTCGAGCAGCATCACCTCCGTGCCCATCTGCAGCTTCTTCGGCAAGGCTACGGTCGTGCTGCAGCCGCGCTGAATCAACTGGCCGTCGTCGGTCACCACGCCGGCAAAGGGTCCGCGGTAGAGCAGGCGGGTCTCCTGCTTCTCCCCCGGCTTGAAGGCCATATAGGTCAGGGAGTAGAACGGGTAGCCTTTGATCTCGCGATAGAGATAGCGCTTGACGATGCTGATGTTCTCGAAACCGAAATCGTTCAGGATGCCGAACAGGTCACGTTCGTGCAAAGCTCCCCCGATGCATTCGCCGCGCAATTTCTCGTTCAGCTTGATTTCCAGCGGCACTTCGGTGTTGTGCACGACATCGGAGATAAGCAGCCGTCCACCCGGCTTGAGCACGCGGAAAATCTCTTTGAACGTCTGCCGCTTATTGAGCGCCAGATTGATAACGCAGTTGGAGATAATGACATCGCTGCAGCCGTTGTTCAAAGGCAGCTGTTCAAGGATGCCTTTTTTGAATTCGATATTGTCATAGCCAAGCTGCTCGGCCACCTTGCGCCGCGCCGAGTTCGCCTGCGCCAGCATGGTATCGGACATATCGACCCCGTAAACCTGCCCGCGCCGGCCAACCTGTTTGGCGGCGATGAAACACTCCACGCCGGTGCCGGAACCGAGGTCGACCAGCGTCTCGCCCGGCTGCAGGTTGCAATCCATCACCGGGCTGCCGCAACCGTAACTGCGCACCCGCGCCGTCTCCGGGATATGCTCGATCAACTCGCTGGCGTAATGCACCGGGTTGACGATATCCTCATTGACCTCCTCGGCCGCCTGCGAATAGAAGGAGCGGATCGAGGCGTGGCCGTCGCCGTCCGACAGGGAGAGAACACAGTTGGAGTGGGTGAAGCAGACCGAATTGCCGCTCTCGTCGCACTCGTCGACCCGCTCGCCCATGCGCGCTCGCAACGACAGCGTCGGTCGGTCAGGAAACTGCACAGCCTCGCGGGCGATCAGATAGAGGGCCATGTCGCGATAGAGGGGCAGATAAGGATCATTGCCGACGAATTCCCGCGAGGAGAGGTAGCTGTGGTCGATATCGCCGCCTCCGAGCAGAAACCGTAGCGGGTTTTCTGCCAGCTCCGGGCTGTCGAGCAGCGACAGCGAACGGATCCGCTCCATCAGCGGGCTGAGGCGCCAGACCTGGTTCAAGCCGTCGCGCAGATGGCCGCAACGCAGATCGTCCTCGAAAACCATTGCCGGGGTCGGGTAGATCGCCCCGTCCGGCCCGACCGCCAGACTCTCCCAGCAGGCGTTGTTGAGGTCGATGCGGATGCCGCTGAAATTGAACACCTGGCTCTGCATGATGCTGAAGTTATCGATGCCAACCCCCAGCAACGCGGCTTTTTCATAGGCATGCCGGGCGCTGCGGAAAATTTCCTGGGGCGGAACGAACAGCTCGTGCCCCGCCTTCCCCTTGAGGAACAGCCACATGAAATGCAGGTTGGCAATCCCCCGCTGCGCGGCGAAGTCGACCGCGGCGCTCATTTCGTGAACATTGTTGCGGTTGATCGACATCGACAATGACGCGGACAGACCGATGGTTTTCAGCCACCGCAGGTTCTGCTCCAGTTCGGCGAAGCTGCCGCTGCCCCGCAGGGCGTCATGATTGCCCTGCATACCGTCGAGGCTGATCTGAAAATGCAGCCGGGCGCGATCCTGCTGCCGCAACCAGCCCTCATATTTGGGCAAAGCCCTGCCATTGGTCAGAATCGCCAAGTGGGCTTCGGCATCGTTCAGAATCCGTTCGCTGGCCGCGGTGAAATCGGGGTGCACCAACGGCTCGCCGCCGGTGAAATAGAACACACGGCAACCCTGCTCGCGAGCCTGGTCGATCGCCGAGAACAGGTCGGCGCGCGACAGCTCGGCGCAATCCCCTTCTCCCGAAGTGAACAGGCAATGGCGGCAGTTCATGTTGCAGCGATTGGTGATGTGCAGCCAGCACTCTTTGAGACTTTCCAGCTGTCGCACGGCCGCGCGCCCGGCGTAAGGAGCTGCGCTTTTCGGTTGCAGCCGGTCGATCAGCTGAGTCAGTTGCAACTGCGGTGACAGCTCCCCTTCGCCATGGCCGGCGAGAGCACGTTCGATGGCGGTTGCCGCTGCGCTCGTCGGCACAAACCAGTCCGGCGCATGCGGATTGACGTAGATTGGCGTTCCCGCAAAATCGATGCGCTGGTAGCTTGAGGAAAAATCCGCCCAGCTGCTTCCCTGTTTATTCATCTTCATGATCTTCTCGCTTTCAAAAAACGGCCGAATTTCACCGTACCCTTCGCCCTGGCCAGAAACTAGGCGACCTGCGACGCGTAACGGAAGGTCGGCTCCGGCCGGCCGGGTTGCAAACAGCTCAAACTCTCTTCGGTCACGTCGATGCCACGCAGTTCGTTTGCCAACGTCTCACGCACAATTTGCTGCAACTGCTCAGGCGCGGTCTGCACCCGGGCGTTCAGCGTCATGGCGGCGGCAGAACTCTGCGCGACAGTGCCGCGAATCCTTGGCTCTTGTTCAGACTCGGTCAAGTTCGCAAAAAGCGCCTGCGAACCGCTTTCCAGGATCAACTTGACATGCCCGATCGGTGCGTTCCGTTCACCAAGACTCTGCTGCAAACCGGCGATGATTTTTGTTGCCAGACCGCGCCAGTCAGCGTTTGGCGCACGCAGGGAGAAACGGGCGTTCAGCCAGCCGAGGACCGCTTCGCCTTCGGCATAGCGGTCGTAATCGACCTTTAGCAACTTGTTGCCGGCATCGGTTTTGTTAGTGACGACATCAAGCCACGCATCCAGACCAAATCCCCTTTCCGCGCTCAGCGTGCAAACCAGGGCGGCAGGGAATTCCCGTTTGACCTGCGCGACCAAGTCACTCACCATCTTCATCGTGAACAGATCGGTTTTGCTGATGGCGATCAGATCGGCTTCTTCCAACTGCTTACGGTAGATATAGGCGGCACTGTCATGCAGCCCGGCGGTTTTCCCGGCCAGAATTTCCGTGAGCTTGAAGGGATCGGCCAGCACCGTCAGCGGGCTGATCTTCAGTTCCCCTTTAAGTTGATCCTTGAGCGGCTGAATGATGGTTGCCGCCAGGTCGGTGCAGCTGCCGACCGGTTCAGCGATAAGAATATCGGCGGCAAAGTTTTCCTTCAGCTCAGCCATTGCCCGCAGCAGCCCTTTAAAATTGCAGCAGAAACAGCTGCCGCTGACTTCGCTCACCCCCACGCCCAGGCGTGACAACAGACTGGTATCGACCAGATCGGGGGCCTGATCATTGGTAATCAAACCCACTTTCAAGCCACGGGAGGATAATTGCTTCGCGGCTTCCCAGAGCAGGGTCGTCTTACCTGCCCCGAGAAAGCCTCCAACCAAAATTAAGCGACAAGACATTTGCTGATCTCCAGTTATTGTTTATGGCTACTGCCGCAGATTCGGGTGGGAACCTGACTCATCGCGGGCTCAAGTAGATGGACAAAGAAAAGCGCTGCCAACTGGCCGCCAATAACCGGCGCCAGCATATAAACCCAGAAAAAACCGCCGCAGCGATCGGGAAAGGCGGCATCCCCCCAACCCGCCAACCAGGCAATGATGCGTGGTCCCAAATCACGGGCAGGGTTGAGACCGGCCTGGGTCAGCGGCGCTATCAGGCAGATCACCAGGGTGACGGTCAGGCCGATGAAGACCGGGGCCAAGGCGCTATCGGGACGTCCGATGTTGCAGCCTTCGGTCAGGGCAAAAATCATCAGCACCAGCAAAAAGGTGCCAAGCGCCTCGGCGCACATCGCCAGAGGCAGGGAGACCACGGCAGTGCTGCCCGGATTCGGATAGTACTCGCCGAAAATCATTGCCAGCTGGGTCGATTCACTCGAACCGCGCACGATGCCGTAAGCCGTTTCAAATGCAACAATGGAAGGAGAAAACAGCAGATAAATCACCAGGCCGGCGAGCAGCGCGCCGAAAAACTGCCCACAAAGATAGGACGGCAGCTTGCGGGGCGACATCCGACGCCCCAAAACCATGGCCAGGCTCACCGCCGGGTTCAGGTGCGCACATGACAGGTGCCTGGTCAGGTAGATCGCCAAACCGACGCCGATTCCCCACACCAGAGCAACCTGCATCAGCCCTTGCAGGGAACCGAACAGCACCGATATGGCAACGGCCCCACAGCCGAACAGCACCAGCACAAATGTTCCGAGCAGCTCGCCCAGAAATCCCCGAGAAACACGCATAAAACCTGCCCTTTTACAACCTGATAAACAGAAGACCGTCCCCAGGCGAAAGACACAGATCACCGTGCAAAGGATGCAAAGGATTGCCCGATGTGAATTCGCTTCAGGGTCGAGAACTGGCAGTTCTTGATTGTGAATCGCCGAACTGCCACGCCATTGTCAAAAAACGATGGCGGCTGGTGGGGGGAGAGAGGAATAGCGCGGCTCCGGAATCCGATCGGCAAAAAACCGATCTTTTCCGGCGCAGAGTGAATGGATGGATGAGAAAATTGTCAGCCAAATACGAACCAGCTTGAGCAGCAGGGAAGCGTTTTTCCGGCCATCTCCGGCATGGTCGATATCGCTGCGGCGTTGCAGTTGATGACAGCTGCGACCGGCGGCAGCAAAACGACTGAGCAAGTGGGAGAAGAGGTGCGGCTGTCGCCAGGGCAGGTTGTTAAAAAACTGGATATCCTCTTTTGCCAAACCGGCCAGGTAAAAACCGCCGTCCCGGCTGGGGCCGAGAACAACCCCAGCGTTGTACAGGGCTCCTTCGATATCGTTGCGATCCAGAGTCGGGATGTCGCCGCCGACCGCCACCACCCGCTCGTAACCGAGAGCGAAGGTATCCTGCAACGCGGCCTCGAAAGATTCCCTCAGGTCGGCTCCGCGTTGCGGCAGATAGACGGCACCAGCCAAAGCCGGCGCGTCGCCGTCCTGAACCACCACGATATCGGCTTGCTGAAAACTTTGCAGCAGATCGAAGGTACGGTAGAGCATTGCCAGATGGATCGATTGGTCCATCCGGCGCCCGAACCCGAAAGACTTGCCTTTGCACTTCCCCTGGATGAACAGGAGCAGCGCCTGGCGTCTTTGTGCTGTGATCTGCTGAGCTAGCATGAGCAAACCCTATTCAGAATATCAATTAGCCCGTGCCTGTGCTTCCAGAGCCTGAGCTTCGGCTTCGATTGCACCGAAATCAAACCTTGCGCCCTGTGGCCGGACCGGAAGTCCTTCGTGGTCGACTTTTTTCAGATCAACTTTTAAAACATTGATCAGCACCTTCTTTTCTGTTTCCCATTTAATATCGAGTTCGATAAACGCATTGGTATCCTCGTTTTCCAGTCGCAACTCAACGTCTTGCTTGTCCTCCAGCAGCTTGTGAGCAAAACTCTCAGCCAGGTGGTAGACTTCGTAGAACTTTACTCCCAGCGCTTGCAGCTCTTCCTTAAGCTCGTTTGACATATCGATGTTGAGCTCGATGTCTTCAATCTTCGTCTCGAATACCAGTGTTTTTTTGTTTACTTCGCCCATAACGTTAATCCTTTTTCTGTTCAGCCGGTTTTGACCGGAGGCTATCAGCCCCCGACCTGTGACATTAAAAAGTTATCGTGCTTATAGCCATCGATAGAAATGGAGTGACATTCCGGTTTGTTCCAAACCAGCTCTTCCAGCTTCCTCCTGACCCCAGTTCTGTCTCCGAGTCTCAGACAGGGGACCAGATCGGTTGACTGGTTGGAAAAAAGACAGCTTTTGGCTTTGCCGGTTGAGGTGATACGGATGCGGTTGCAGGTGGCACAGAAATGCCCGGAAACGGCGGTGATGATGCCGATGGTGCCAAAGGCGCCAGGTATCCGGTAATCCTTTGAAGGCCCTGCGTAAGCCCCCTTTTCAACCTCCTCCAGAGCATACCTACGGGAAATCCGGTCGAGAATCTCCTGTCCCGAGATCACCTGCTGCTGCCACCCCGCAAGCTCCAGAGTCGGCATGTATTCGATGAAACGGACCGAATAGCCGTGAGTTTTGGTCAACTCGGTGAAAGCGATTATTTCGTCGTCATTGAATCCGCGCATCGCCACCACGTTAATCTTAGGTGCGGGAAAGCCGGCTTTTTCTGCCGCCTTCAGCCCGGCAAAGACCATTTTCAACTCGCCGCCACGTGTAATTTGCCGGTATTTTTCTTCCTCTAAAGAATCGATACTTATATTCAGGCGCTGCACACCTGCCAGATAGAGATCCTGCGCCATCTTCGAAAGCAGGATGCCGTTGCTGGAAATCGCCAGGTGGCGCAACCCGTCGATGCCGGAAAGCCTGGCCAGAAACGGCACCACCCCTTCCCTCACCAGCGGCTCTCCGCCGGTTACACGAATTTTTTCGATCCCCATCGAGACAGCGGTTTCCGCGATCAGTTGCAAATCCTCGTAAGAGAGGATCTCTTTATGCGAACAGGTAGCAACCCCGTCGGTCGACATGCAGTAGCGACAGCGCAAATTGCAGCGGTCCGTTATTGACAGGCGCAGATAGTTGATTTGGCGGCCGAAGGAATCGATCAGTTTCATGATTTTCTCGCTTTGAAACAATCAGGGGTTACTAGAGGTAAATTGCCAAATTCTAAATTGCCAAAGTCTATGTCAGCCCCATCGGCCAGCCGTTCGCAGGTAAAAAGGTTCTCTGCCAGCCAATTGTTGACCAGTTGTGCCTGCCCAAGCCATTTCCCGATGGAGTAATAAGCGCGTTCTCCGGCACTGCCGATTAGCGGGCTGATCTTTTCCGCCGAAGGGAGGCCGTTTTCTCCAAGAACCTCCTCCTCGGCCTTGACATCCATCACCTGGCCGATAAATTGCGTGTGCGAACCGATCTCCAGCATATGCAGCAGAGAGCATTCCATGATCAGAGGAAATTCCTGCACGTATGGGGCATCGACCACATTGCTTCTGACAGCGGTTAACCCGGTCGCCGAAAACTTGTTGACCGAAACTCCGGAAACGTTGCCGATAAAGTCGGTTTCAAACAGAAAATCTCTTGATGGGACACTGACGGTAAAAGCCTGATGCTCAACAATATTGGCATAGGTTGCACGACTGACTTTCAGGGATACCGCGACGCAGGCCGGGGTTGTACAGCAAATCGATCCCCAGGAAGCAACCATGATGTTCGGTTGCGCGCATGATCCATAACTACCGATCACCCAGACTGGCGACGGGATCGCAAGGGGTTTACATCCAAGCGAAATCTTCATCTAACCCCTCTCAACAAGTTGAATTGCATGCCGTCATAGGCCAGTAAGACATTCGGCACATCGGTCAGGCGGCATTCAAGCTCTGCTACTGTGACCGGTTTGCTGTAATGGATTGCCATATGTGTCAGGACGGTTTTTTTTGCCCCGACACTTTGTCCGAGCTCAATTGCCTCGCTCATCGACATATGACTGTCGGGAAACCAGTTAAAATCACTGAAAGTGGCATCGCAGATCAGCCAATCAATCGCGTTCATCTTCACCTTGGTCGCTTCTGGCAAGCCCGAGGTGTCTGGGAAGTAGGCCAGTTTCGCTTTCTCTGACTCAATCAGGAAACCAGCAGTTTCCACCCCGTGATTGGCTGGCAGGGGAGTAATTCCTAGGTGGCCGAGGTTGTATGTTGTTGCGAACTCCCAAGGTTGAGGATCCAGGATATCCTGTAAATAGGTAAACGCAGCCCTGAAACTGTCGACTGCAGTCGGTGGCAGATAGAGCGGAATAGGTTCCTTCCGGTCGAGTTTGACGTAATATTCCATCTCGCCCAGCCCGCCGAAATGGTCATAGTGCCAATGAGTCAGAAAAATTCCGTCAATGCTATCGAGTTGTTCCTGGAGTAGCTGAAATCTCAGATCGGGAGAAGTGTCGATGAGATAACTCCTGGCATCCGTGCGAAGCAGCGCCCCACTGCGTGTTCGGCAATGGCGTCCATCGAGGCGTGCCTCTCGGCAGCCTCTGCATTCGCAGAAAAACGACGGTACGCCAGGCCCGGCACCTGATCCTAATATTTTGAATGAACTTCCCATATCAACCTCATGTGTTACATCAAGAAATCTTGATCAGTCAGCGTTGGTAGACCATCGCTGCCGAACTGCATTCAGCCTGATCGGGACAGAACTGACATTGGCGAGCAAATGGCTCAGTCAGTTCATCAAAGTCACAGTCGAGCAAACCGTTTTTCTGGTAAAAGCTTCTGCTGACGCCTCGCGAAACTGTCGTCACACGGTAGCTCTGAGCCGGTTCAACAACGCTGTCACGGCAATAACTCCAAGGTTTCTGCAGCAAAGCCTGAAGCAATTGGCTTCCAAGTCCCCGGCTGCGGCCATCGTTCTGTACGACAATCGTCAGCAGGTGAAACAAGTCTACATCCAGTTGGTAGAGCAGGCCGCCGCCGTAAGTCCCGGCTTCATCTTTGATAACAACGTGGTCTTCGATGTCACCCACAAGTGCCATATCACTCGCAAGGAAAATACTGCGCAGGCTTTCTTCATCAGCGGCAGTTGCGAATTCGATTTGATAAGGCATGTCGTTCTCCAATATCCGGATTCTTTTCGGCACAAACAAATCTAAAAACTTCACAACAAGTTAAATTTACTACAGAAAACAGGCACATAAAGCCTACGCCCTGCACCTCTGCCTGATGGATGAGCAATAAGAGTGCCACCGTGTGCAGATTTTTATAAGTCCCCGAATTCATGCTGCTCTTGCTTGTGCAGCAGTCATGAAGCAGCTAAGTAGGAGGTTTATCGAGTCTTGGAGATTGTTTTATTTTGAGATTGATAAAAGGAGCTGTGTCATTTTGAAACAGCACCCATTTGGGGGCCGGAGAAGGAGATCCTACAATTTCTGGGCGACTGAAACATGGGTAAGATGGGGCCTTTTCTGTAGAATAAGGGCCCATTTATAATCACCCGGAAATATGTTATTGTTTCTTTATGACCTTGCTTGGCAATTGCTGTTTTTTCTAATAGTTATGGACACATAGAACCAAATAGGTGAATTCAATCTATTATTGGCCCGGTCAGGCCAGTATGCAGTGCCATCATTTTCATCAGGCGCAGAATTTGCATATTATAATCAAGTCCGACTTAACTTATTAGCTAAGGAGAACGACAAATGGCATTGCGGGAGCAGATTTCAGACGTTTTAGGAACTCAAGTCCTTTTTGCAAATGCCGACAAAGAAAAACTGACCAAAAAACGATGGCACGAAATCCTTCGCTGCAAAGAAGAATTTTTGAATAACCCTTCCGCCGATCCTAGTCAGTATTCTTGCATGGACAAGGACGTCGCTGCATCCTGGATGCGATCGCGCAAGTTGGGGGTAAATCCACACAAAATAGTCACAATCCCTAACGAAGGCCAGCTCACCAAGCTTTGTGCGAAACATAAACAACTCATAAATATCACTAACGAGCAGGTTGCACCCTTTAGAGACAAGATGGTGGCCTTAGGCTACCTGTTTTACCTGTTTGACGAATCAGGCATGATTCTCTGCCACGAAGGAGTCTGGGTTGAAGATCAGGTTGCCGACAAAGGTTCACGCATCGGTATTCTGGCAAACGAAGAAACGGAAGGCACAACTGCTCACGGCCTCTGCTTCCATCTAAAACGACCGGTTCAACTGATTGGGCCGGAAAACTACTGCATCCCGCTGCAAAACCGGATTGCTTCAGCTGCACCGATCATGGGCGACGATGGCTCGATATCGGCAGCCGTTGTCATTCTCAGCCCTCCACTGGTCGAAGATCTGGAAGATGACAGAATCAACCACCTCTACATGCACACCCTGGCCCTGATCTCTTCAGTAGCAACCTCGATCGAAACAAAAATCAAATTAGTGAATCACTCCGCCGATTACGAAAAAACCAGGAACGAAGTCGCCAAATTGAGTGAAGAGCTGCAAAAAGCCAGAGACAAAATGGCGAGCGCCCACGAAAGCCTCAGCGCATCTTTTGCTTTCATAGACGAAGGAATGATCGCGGTTAACAATAAGGGCAAGATTCTTCAGATTAACAGCGAAGCGATCAGAATTTTTAAAGTCCGCCCTGAAGAAAGCGGCAACCGTAATATCAGTGAGTTTCTCACCTCCGATTCTGCCATCATGCGCCGCGCGGGTTCAGGCGAAAGCTTCACCATTGACGAGTGTATCAAGGTCGAAGGCCTCAAAGCACGACCCTACAGAATTTCGGTACGCCCGGTCCTGAATCAGTACACAAAAAAACTTGATGTCGTCATTCTGAAATTTATCAGCTGCGAAAAGCTGCTGAATCAACAAAACAACAGGATGGGAAGGGCTGCCTTCTTTAAGTTCGAGGATATTCTCGGCGAAAGCATGGCGATTAAATCTACGATTGTCCAGGCTCGCCGTTTTGCCGATTCACCAGAAAATATTCTACTAATAGGGGAAAGTGGCACAGGTAAAGAACTGTTTGCCCACTCCATTCATAACGCCTATCGGCCGAATGGTCCCTTCATGGCCGTCAACTGTGCCGCCCTGCCCCGCGAACTGGTCGGTAGTGAACTGTTCGGCTACGAAGGTGGCAGTTTCACCGGCGCCGAACGCTGCGGCAAAGCGGGTAAAATAGAGCTGGCCGATGGCGGCACCCTGTTTCTTGACGAAATCGGCGACATGCCTCTGGAACATCAGGCAATCCTGTTACGCACACTGCAGGATAAACATGTCATGCGGATCGGTGGGAATCGCTACAAAGAAGTTGACTTCCGGCTAGTCGCCGCTACTAACAAAGATTTGCTGAAAATGGTCGAGGAAAATACCTTCCGCGAAGACCTTTATTACCGCATTTCCGTGCTCGGAATATTTATTCCACCGTTGAGGGAACGCGGCAAGGACATTTCCCTGCTGAGCAAACTCTTCATCCACAATTATTGTGAGCGCATGGGCTGGCCGGAGCCACAACTCAGCCCCGAAGCGGAGAAAATCATCACTCAATTCCGATGGCCGGGAAACGTCAGACAATTGCAGAATTCGATACACCACGCGATCAACACCGCAAACGGCGAAACGATCGAACCATGCAACCTCCCCAGCTATGTCCTTCAGAACTCCGCGCCTGTCACCGGAAGCAGCACTCCTCGATTCAGCGGCACAGCACCGCAAACATTTGACTTGAAAACCATAGAAAAAGAGGCGATTGAAGCCGCCCTGCAGCGTGCCAACAACTGCATCCCGACTGCGGCGGAAATGGTCGGGTTGAGCCGTTCCACTCTCTACCGTAAACTCAAGGAATACAATATCCCCATCTCCTGAGTCCTTTCCCTGACCTGCAATTCAGATCTCCCAGTCCTTCTTGCCTTGCCCTTGCCTAAACGCTGGGGCTTTCTTATGCCCTGAAATATCCCCAAAAGCCTACCTGGTACTCCGCGTCAGCGGTCTCAAAATGAAACCCCGATCGCAGAAAAGGATTTTTACTCCTATCGGCCTGAGGCTTCCAGCCAACCTGGAGCGGGTTAATTTTTCGCGTTCGGTTTCCCTGCATTCCGCTAGTTTTCTAAGCTTGACACCAAGTTGGCGGCGACGCTGTCCCCTCTTCGAAATAATCATCCATTCTTTGGCTTGCTAGTTGCACAAAGCCCAGATCAAGCGATCAAAAACGTATCGCGAGCAACCAGGCCGTCCCCCTAAGCCTTTGAAATAATTCGCCTACTGAGCGCTGCCACGACCACGGCTGGTCAGCAGCATGGAGAAACCTTCGATTGAGAGCTACAAGAGAGGAGTTATGATCGGAAAAGTTGATTTAACCCAGGAAGGCATCGAAGTAAAAAAATCGGCCTGCTACTTCTGCCACCAGAATTGTGGCGTGCTGGCCTACGTCAAGGACAACAAGGTTCTCGGTATTGAAGGTGATCCCGAGTTCCCGACCAACCAGGGCGGCCTCTGCTGCCGCGGCAATATTGCCCTCAAGCACCTGGACCACCCCGACCGGGTTAACTACCCGCTGAAACGGGTCGGCAAGAAGGGTGAAGGCAAGTGGCAGCAGATTCCCTGGAACCAGGCGATTCAGGAAATCGCCGCCAAGCTGTCGAGCATCCGCGAACAGTTCGGCGCCGAAGCCGTTGCCACCGCAGGCGGTACCCAGCGCACCGATGACTGGGCGCGTCGCCGCTTCATGAACCTGTTCGGCAGCCCGAACGGCTTCCACAACTCGCACCTGTGCTGGATTCCGACCTTTATGGTGGAAACCGCCATTTACGGCTGGTGCCCCTTCGACCTGGATATCGGCGCCAGTAAATGTATCGTCCTCTGGGGGCAGAACCCCGGCGCCTCGGGCATGCCGGAAGCGCATCACGTTGCCGAATTGCAAGACAAAGGCATGAAGGTCATCGTCATCGATCCGCGCTTCACGGAATCCGCTTCCAAAGCCGATCTCTGGCTGCCGCTGCGCCCCGGTTCCGACCTGGCCCTGGCCCTGGCCTGGATTCATGTCATCATTTATGAAGGCCTGATGGATCAGGAATTCGTCTTGGAGTACTGTGAAGGATTCAACGAACTGGCTGAACATGTCGTTGATTTTTCACCGGAGTGGGCTGCCGAACTGACCTGGCTGACCCCCGATCAGATCCGCGCCGGCGCCTATATGTACGCCAACAACAAACCGGGCAACATCCAGTGGGGCACCTCGGTCGACCAGATCGGCAAACCGGCCGGCGCCACCATGCATGCCCGCGCCCTCCTGCGCGCCCTGACCGGCAACCTCGATCGCCCCGGCGCCGACCTGCTGACCGGCCCCTCGCAAGACTATCTAACGGACGAGGAACTGGAAGGGAATGAATTCCTGTCGGACGAGCAAAAGGCCAAGCAGATCGGCGCCGACAAGTTCCCGATGGTCACCTGGCCCGGTTACAGCAAGATCAGCGAGCTGACGAAAAAAACCTGGGGCAAGGCCCCGACCGCGGAGTGGATGTGCGAAGCGCACCCGCCGTCCGTGTTCCGCGCCATCGCCAGCAGCGACCCCTACCCGGTCAAGGCCCTGCTGATCTCGGCAACCAACCCGCTGGCCTCCTACGGCGAAACCAGCGTCGTGCTGGAAGCCCTGCGCAAGGTGGACTTCATGGTCGCCTGCGAGTACTGGGTCACGCCATCCGCCATGTTCGCCGATTACATCATGCCGATCGCCGGCGCCCTGGAGCGGCCGATCATCACCAACAGCTACGGCTGCGCCGACTTCATGCTGACCTCGCAGCGCGCGATCCAACCGATGTACGAGCGCCGCAACGACTTCAATTTCTGGCGCGACCTGGGCGTAGCCCTGGGGCAGGAAGCAAACTGGCCCTGGAAGACCGTTGAGGAGGCATATTTCAGCGCAATTGCGCCGATCGGCCACGCGGTCAGCAGCTTTGATGAGTTCGTCGAGAAAATCCGCTTCCACTTCCCGGAGCGGGAATACTACAAGTACAAACGCCAGGGTTTTGCCACCCCTTCGGGCAAGGTCGAACTCTACTCGACCACCCTCAAGGAACTCGGCCTGCCACCGCTGCCGCAGTATGTCGGACCTTCGGAAAACGAAATCGACAACCCGGAACTGGCGGCGAAATTCCCTCTGGTGTTGACCACCGGCGGCGGCTTCATGCCCTTCCACCACTCGGAGCACTTCCAGATCAAGGATATGCGCTTCCTGCGGCATTCGCCGTTCATGGACATCAATCCGGCAACGGCAAAGGAAATGGGCATCACAGACGGCGACTGGGTCTGGATCGAAACCGCACGCGGGCGCATGCGGCAACGCGCCAATCTGACCGAAGCGATCCACCCGAAAGTGATCTATACCCAGCGCTGCTGGTGGTACCCGGAAAAGGATATGCGCGATTTCGATCTCGGTGGCGAACTCGGCGGGGCACTGGAGTCGAACGGAAACGTCTTGACCAGTACAGCGGATGATTATTGTGACCCCTACAGTGGATCCTGGGCGAACCGCGGATTGCTCTGCCGGGTTTACAAAGTAGAGGAAGCGGACTTGAAGGAGGTAATGTGATATGGCTCGTTATGCAATGGTCATGGACACCAGGCACTGTATAGGCTGTCATTCCTGTACGATTGCCTGCAAAATTCGCAATGAACTGCCGACCTACATGATTTACAACCCGGTCACTACGGATGGCCCGCACGGCACGTTTCCGCACCTGAACATGCTCTTTTTGCCGCTGCTCTGCATGCATTGCGACAATTCACCCTGTGTCGATGCATGTCCGACCGGGGCTTCGGTTCAGACGGAGAACGGCATCGTTCACGTCGTCGACAAAAAGTGCGTCGGCTGCCTCTCCTGTATCATGGCCTGCCCCTACGGCGCACGCTATCACAATCATGAGACCGGTGCGGTCAACAAGTGTAACTTCTGCCTGGACCGGGTTGAAGAAGGCATGCGCCCGCACTGCGTCGAAACCTGTCACCAGAAAGCGCGCATCTTCGGTGACCTGGATGACCCGAACAGTGAAGTCAGCAAGCTGATCAGTGAAAACCGCTCCTTCCAGCTGCTGCAGGAACTTAACACCGACCCCTGTGTCTTTTACATCTATTGATGGAGGCGTTGAGAAATGAGTGAAAAACATCAAACCTGGGGTTGGATGCTCGCCGTCGATTTCTTTTTCGCCGGCATGGGCGGCGCCATGCTGATCGTCGCCGCCATCATCGACCTGTTTATCGGTAAAAATCAGATTTCCGTGCTGGCCAACATTGTCGGCCCGCTGTGCATGAGTGTCGGTTGCGGCTTTCTGATTCTTGAACTGGGGCGCCCGTTGCAGGCCTGGCGCGTCTTCATGAACCCCAAGGCGATCCTGACCTTCGGCGCCTGGATGATGACGTTTGCCATTATTTCCGGTTTTGTCTATGCCTCTTTCGGCATCGATTTCGGCCTGTTTTTCTGGCGTGACTGGGGCTTTCTGCGGCAGCTGCTGGCCTTGGTCAACCTGGTCACCGGCCTGGTTGTCGCCACCTATCCGGGCGTTCTGCTGGGACGCCACAAAGGGCGGCCGTTCTGGGTCGGCCCGGCCATCATGGGACTGTTCCTGCTCTCCTCCCTGGTGACCGCGCTGGCGCTGCATCTGCTCTGCGCAATGATCGCGCCGGTTGAAGGCTCCGTGCTGAATAACCTGCCGAAGCTGCTAGCCGCCCTGCTGCTGGCCCAGGGGCTGCTGTGGGCGGGCTACCTCTGGATCAAAGCCAGCGGAACCACGGCAGCCGAAGCCGCCAGCGCGCAGCGTTGGATCAGTGGTGATCTTTCGAAAAGGTTCAAAATTTCCTTTATGCTCCTCGGCACGCTGCTGCCGCTGGTCATGTTCCTGATTCCGGTAAGTTTGTTCCAGGGGCTTGCAACACTGCTGGTTCTGTTCGGCGGAGTGACGATGCGGATGATGACTGTCACCAGCGGTAACGACCGCACTTTCCTGCCGGGGGAACTGCAGTATCGTTCCCGCCTGCCTCATGGGCACGAAAGATTCTTGAAGAAGAATTGGATTTAGCGGCACGACTGTTGGGCTCTGCCGAAACCGGCACTCACATCTCTCTTTCGGCATCACCGAAAAAGGTTTTGGCAGAGCCCGTGTAAAGGTAGCGCGATATTCATGCCGACAGACATAGAAGACTGAGGTTTCAGATGACACAGGCAGCCGTGGCAAACAACGCTGATACAATCACAAATAAAATACTTTTGGAAGTCACGCAAAGTGTTTGCCCGGTCTGCCTGGAAGTCATTGATGCGCGCATTGTCGTCAAAGACGATGCCGTCTATATGGAAAAATCCTGCTCACAACACGGTACTTATTCAATTTATCTCTGGCCGGACGAGGAGCATTATCGCTGGCTGAAAAACTTTAAATTTCCCCAGATCCATCCGAACACAGCAAAACCGACCACCAAGGGCTGCCCCGAGGACTGTGGGCCTTGTAAATCTCACTTACATCGCCCGCGCCTGGTCGAACTCGAACTGACGCAGCGCTGCAATTTACGTTGCCCGGTCTGCTTCATGGCTGCAGACGACAACCAGGCGAACCTTGCCACCGATCTCACGCTGGCGGAAATTGAACGCCAGCTTATCAGCATCATGAATCAGTGTGGCCCGCAAACCAGCATCCAGCTGACCGGCGGAGAGCCGACCGTGCGCGAAGACCTGCCTGACATCATCGCACTTTGTCGAGAGATCGGTTTCAGCGCAATTGAAGTCAACACCAACGGTGTCGTCATCAGTCGCGACCGCAACTACCTTGAGCGGCTCGCGGCATCCGGCGCCACCGGTATCTACATGCAGTTTGACGGCTTGGACGATCAGGTGTTCAAACAGATCCGGGGCGCCAACCTGCTGAAACTCAAATTACAGGCGATTGAAAACTGCCGTGCCATCGGCATGCAGATTGTTCTGGCAATGGCGGTGATCAGGGGAATCAACGACAACCAGATGGGCAGAGTCCTTGAATTCGGCCTGGAAAATCGTGACGTCATTGTCGGCATAGCTTATCAGCCCGCGTTCGGTTCCGGTCGCTTCGAGGTCAGCAACCAAAAACCCCTGACTATGGGGGATGTCATCTACGAACTGTCGGAGCAGAGCAGCAACTTGCTCTCCCCCTACGATTTCTGGCCAACCGGCTGCTCGCACCCGCTCTGCGACGCGACCACTTACCTTGTCCCAAAACCCCAAGGCTTTCAGCCGATGAGCCGGATCATCAGCGTTCATGATTACCTGCACCACTTCGACCCGTCCAGCCCGCAGGGTTCCGCGCTGCCCGATATCGCGCAAAAAATGTTCCCGGGCCAGGAACCTGGCTTGTCGATCCTGATCATGAACTATATGGATGCGATGAGTATGGACTTGAAACGTCTCCGCCAGTGCAGCATGACGGTGGCTGGCGAGGACGGTAGCCAGATTCCGTTCTGTTCTTATCAGTTGACTAATATCGACGGCCTGAAACGCTCCCAGCGCGTATAAACGTATTTTACTGTTCTCCGGATTGCCCCTCGGCGCTCCGGAGAACACCCCTTTCTTGATCCATCGCAAAACAATTCCCAAACCCTCTCAAATCACCCAAGTTAGTGACTCAACATCCCGTTATGACGAATGTTTTTTAAGTTTATTTGTAAACACAAAAACACCAATTTGCGACCATCGCCAGCGTTCTTAAATTGATACCACTTGGGACAAAAGCTTTACATATTTAATTTCAATAAGTTAGCTATCAAAAACCAGATCCTACCTGTCCGTCCTATCTCAAAATAAGAATTTACTTAGCTTTTTGTTAATTCTAATTTTCCCTTTTATTACAATAAGTTATGACGCACTAACTTTAATTTCAGATTGGCACACTCATAGCAATTGTCTATGTCAGATTCAAAATCATTTTCATACAGCCTGCATGCAGTGCTGCAGCCTCATGCAACAAAACGTAAAGGAGGTGCGAAAAAGGATTTTCGAGGAAAGTTTGTGTAATTAACGATTAGAGAATGAAAGGAAGGTACACGACAATGGCAATGAGTAAAGAATGGAAAACAGAAAATGAGGATGGCTCCATAACAGTGAGGACCTCTGCGTGGTCCCCTCCTGGAGACCATCCGGTCGGCTACGGCATGAAGCTGACCGTCAAAGGTGGGAAACTGATTAAGGTTGAAGGTGACGAAGAGCACCCGATCAGCCAAGGTCGCCTCTGTGTTCGTAACCTGACTCTGGCTGACTACGTCCACCACCCCTCCCGTATTCTGACCCCGATGAAGCGTAAGCTGGAAGATCGTGGTAAGAACAAGTGGACCAAGATCTCCTGGGATGAAGCCTGGGACATCATTGTTCCGAAAATCAAAGAATTTAAAGAAAAGCACGGCGCCGAGTCGATCATCGTCTTCGGTGGTACCGGTCGTCAGGCTTGTATCTACTACTACCCCCTCGGCTTTGCCTCAATCGGCACTCCGAACGTCTGCTACCCGCTGAGCGGCTGGTCCTGCTACGGTCCGCGCTGCTCGATCACCGACTACGTTCTCGGCGCCGGCTATCCGGAAATCGACTACGCCGGTTTCTACGAAGATCGTTACGACGACCCGAGATTCACCTTGCCGGAACTGATCGTCGAGTGGGGTAAGAACGCTCTCTACTCCAACCCGGACGGCTTCTTTGGTCACGCCCTGATCGACATGATGAAGCGCGGCACCAAGATGATTCACATCGACCCGCGTATCACCTGGCTGGGTACCCGTTGCGAAGAAGTTTGCCAGCTGCGTCCCGGAACCGACAGCGCCCTGGGCCTCGGCTTCCTCAACGTCATCATCAACGAGGAACTGTACGACAAGGACTTCGTCGAAAACTGGACTTACGGCTTCGATGAGCTCAAAGAGCGCGTTCAAGAGTATTCGCCGGAAAAAGTTGCTGGTATCACCTGGGTTCCGGCTGACCAGATCCGTCGTTGCGCTCGTCGGATGGCAACTGCTAAGCCTTGCTCGATCCAGTGGGGTCTGGCAACCGACGAGAACCCGAACGGTGTTCAGATGGGCCACGCTATCCTGTCGCTGATGGCCATCACCGGCAACCTCGACGTTCCCGGCGGCGTGACCATCGGTCCCCCCGCTGCACTGCTCGGTAAGTGGCGGGTTGAAACCCGGCGGAACCTGTCGGAAGAACTCTGGGAAAAGCGAATCGGCGCTGCAGAATGGCCGGCCCTCAGTACTGCCATGGCAACCACCCACCCGGACGAAACTCTGGACACTCTGGAAAGCGGCAAGCCGTACAAGTTGCGCATGGGTTGGTTCAACAGTAGTAACTTCATTACGCCGACCTGTTCGGCACAGCCTGACCGTTGGTACCATGCTCTGAAGTCCCTGGAGTTCAACGTTGTTCAGGATATCTTCATGACTCCGACCGCTATGGCTTTCGGCGATATCTTCCTGCCGGTGTCTACTTTCGCCGAGCAAGACGGCGTCGTCGTTACCCACTTCGGCCGTAACGCTGTCACCCTCGGCCCCATCAACGAGGCTCTGCGCGTCGGCGATACCAAGTCCGATATCGAAGTTTGTATCGAACTCGGCAAGAAGTTGCACCCGGACATGTGGGATTACAAAGACGTTCCTGACTTTTTCACCCAGCAGCTTGAGCCGGAGCTCGGTGTCAACTTTGACAAGCTGCGTGAGATGGGCGTATTCCAGCCGAAGTACATCTACAAAAAGTACGAAAAAGGTCTGCTGCGTGGTGACGGCGAGCCTGGCTTCAATACCGTTACCGGTATGGTCGAGCTCTCCTCGACCCTGTTCGAAGCCTGGGGTGACGATGCCCTGCCGTACTTCAAGGAGCCGCCGTACAGCCCGATCAGCACCCCGGAACTGTTCAAGGAGTACCCGCTGATTCTCACCACCGGTGCACGGAAAGTCACCTCGTTCCACTCCGAGCACCGTCAGATTGCCGTATTGCGCGAGATCGATCCGGATCCGGAAGTCGAATTGCATCCTAGTACAGCTAAAACCCTCGGCATCAACCATGGCGACTGGGTCCTGCTCGAAAACATGTTCGGCAAAGCAAAACTCAGAGCCAAGGTTACTCCGACCATCCACCCGAAGGTTGTGCATGCGACTCACGGCTGGTGGTTCCCGGAGAAGGATGCAGAAGAGCCGAGCCTGTTCGGTGTATGGCAGTCGAACATCAACACCCTGGTCCCGCATAAGCACATCGGTAAGCTTGGTTTCGGTTGTCCAATGAAGCAGATGATTTGTAAAGCTTCGCGTCTGGATAGCTTCGATAGCTACAACATCGAAGTCTAAAACTAAGCGTAGGAGACATGGCCGGTGACGACTGCAACAGACTCACGCGCGTCGCCGGCCAGACGTGGCCCGCGATAATAATCGCGGACGAAACCGAATAGAACTGGAGGAAAAAATGTCCGAAAAAGAAACCAAAAACGGACTGTTGATTCACTATCAATGGTGCACCGGCTGCCACGCATGCGAGGTGGCAATCAAAAAAATCCTGAACCTGCCTGTAGGCAAGCACGGCATCAAAATGCTCGAGCACGGCCCTTGGGAGGTTACTCCGGGTAAATTTGAGTGGGATTATCTCCCCGTACCGACTCAGCTTGTCGGTTCCAACCCTGAGCTGGCTCCGGGCGAGGACGTCAAATTCGCAGTCAAGCACTGTAACGCTAAGTGCATGGAGTACGGCCCGCTGGATGAATTGGCCAAAAAGGCTGCCGAACTGGGCAACCGAGTAGCAATCTTTACCGTTTAAGCAAAAAAAACCTGGGAACCCTGATTACTGATGGGGTTCCCAGGAAAAAGCAGGTGAAACATTCGTGTTAGTTGAAGTTGGCTAAGTTGTTCGGGACGGATGAACCACAGATTAAAGTCTGGCGTTAGAGTCAATCAACAGGTGTGTGAAACTTACAATCGCTAACAGCCAGTTTATCAGGTTCTTTTTTATGTCGCTGACAAGGCTTTGCACAAACTTCTTCGATGTACCGACAGTAGACAGGTTCTGGTCCCGACCTTATAGGCAAAACTTGCTTACACTTTCTACAAGTAGTCAGATCGTGAAAGTTAAATGTACCGCAATTTTCGCATTTGCTGGGTTTTGGTTTTGGTGGTTTACAACCGCCACAATAAGGGTTGCAGGTCCAACACATAAATGTTTCTCTAAAAAGTTTAGTTTGTAGATTATTTATAAAATGAAGTTACTACAGAATAAACTGTAGCACCAAGAAGTCTTTTTATAAATAACGCATTAACAACGGAAAGGAATTTAATCATGGCAGACGAAAAAAAGAAGATTCAAAAGCCTCTGAATCCGCTCGCAGCAAAACCTGGCCAGAACTATGGCTCTACCAAGTTTAAGCCTTCTAAAGAATACAAAGGTGGTGAAATCACCTTTGACGAAGAAAAAGACGAAAAAAAGTAATTAAACAATATAGACACAAATAACTTTAGATCTATTCGTAGTATGTATTTGTGTCAAACGAAAGGAGAGTATTATGTGTTTTAGACCTGGCGGTGTTGAAAAACCGCAAGAATGCCCGAAATGCGGCAAAAAACTGGTAGCCATCGGTGGTGTCAAACAAAAGGCCTGCCCGTTCTGCAAAACTCCTCTGACTGAGGAAGCTCCTTAAATAGAGCGATATTGAAACCACTGGGATAGTTAGCCCGGTGTACATTTCGACCCCAAAACAACAAAGGTCGGTGCCTGTCGGGGGTGAAACACGCCTCCGTTTAAGCCTCCCCCGACAGGCACATTTGCGCCGCTCTCAAGCGAAGGATAATGAGAATGTCAGATCAAAACTATAATCGTTGGTTGATACTGGCTGCTGCCGTGATCATGAATCTCTGTATCGGCACATTGTACGCCTGGAGTGTTTTTGCAAAACCCCTTGGCGCCCTGTTTTCCTGGGCTCCCCCGGCTCTCGCCCTGGCCTTTACCATTAACCATGGCCTCAGTCCTGTTTCCATGATCGGTGGCGGCTTTATCCAAGACAAGTTAGGTTCAAAAACCACCATCGTTATCGGTGGCCTGATGTTCACAGCCGGTCTTATTCTAACTGGTTTCATAGCTGAAGGTTCGTCAATCAGCATGCTGTACCTGTCCTACAGCACCTTGGCAGGTGTTGGTGGCGGCGTTGTTTACGCCGGCACTATGGGCAACACAGTTAAATTTTTCCCCGACAAGCGCGGCTTGGCAGCAGGTATCTGCGCTGCCGGTTATGGTTGCGGTGCCATGCTCATGGCCCCTATCGCCAGTTACCTGATCGAAAAATACGGTATTCTGACCTGCTTCCAGATCCTCGGTTCCGTATTCTTTTTAGTCATTGCTCTTGCTCTGACAGTAACCAAGAGAGCACCCGCAAATTACAAACCTGCCGGCTGGATTCCACCAGCAACCTCTAAGGTCCAAACAAACACCAACGATAACACTTGGACCCAGATGATCAGCCAGGGAATCTGGTGGGTTATCATGATCATGCTCTATTGTGGTGCCATGTCCGGCCTGATGGTTGTTGCCCACGCCTCTCCGATCGGTCAGTTGATGTTCAACCTGTCACCGATTAAAGCTGCATTCTTTGTCAGTATCATTACTTTGGCAAATGCAATCGGCCGAGTTGGGTTCGGTGCCCTTTCCGACAAAATCGGTCGTTCCAATACCATTATGCTGATGTACGTTGTTTCGGCTCTCTCCATGCTTAACCTGACCTTCACCAGTTCCGTAGCTGGTTTTGCGATTTCCGGTATGGGTGTTGGTGCGGTTTTCGGTGGATTCCTCTGCCTGGTGCCGCCGATTATCGGCGAGCGTTACGGTTTGAAAAACTTTGGTGTCAACTACGGTGTGACCTTCATCGGCTTCAGCCTCGCCGCCCTAACAGGTCCGCTGCTGGCTGCAAAAGTCCGAGTTGCCACCGGCGACTACAATCAGGCCTTCTGGATTGCTCTGGGCGTGAATATAGTCGGCCTTGTTTTTGCTCTTATCTACAGAACAATGGACAATAAAAGTACCGCAGCAAAAGCTGCCTATGCTAAAAAATCGCTTGCCAGTTAAATAAGCGTCTGACGGGACCTCCTACCAAGGGTGGTCCCGATCAGATTTTCTTTTTGCCGGTACCCGTGAAACCGTGCGGGTACCGGCAGAACGGCTTACAAACTATGCTGGAACGTATTCAGATAGAAACCCTGCGCTTGATGAACGAAAAAGGGATGAATTTTACCGTCGCAGAACTGGCAACCCAACTGGCCGTCAGCAAGCGCTGTATCTACGAACGCTTTGCGTCTAAAACAGACCTTGTCGTATCCGTACTCGACGAGATTCTCGCCGACCTGCAATTGCAGGTACGGAAAATCGTTCGGTCACGACAGATGGAGACAATCGATAAACTGAAAGCACTGATGACCATGTCACCCAAAGCCCTCGGACCGCTCAGTTCGCGGTTGATCGCTGATGTCAAACGGCTGCTGCCGGAGCAATGGATCAGCTTCGAGATTTTTTTTGACGACAGGTGGCAGGAAATCCAAAACCTCGTTGAACAAGGTGTTCAGCAAGGGCTATTTAGACCGGTCGACCTGACAATTTTACAACAGATCTACCGCGGCGCGATCAATGAGCTCATTGAATATCAATATTTAACCCGATGCAACCAGACGTTTCATAATGCAATTGTGGCGGCGACTGACATGCTCATCTATGGTGTCATCTCCCATGAAAAGCGACAAATCGAACAAGGCTGCTAGCCGTTTGTCATATTGTCCCGGCTACCTCTGATCAACAATGGTCAACGTGACTTTAATGGAGGTTCCAAAGTGGAAAAAGTAATTAACGTCAATGAAGCATTTGACGATCTACCCTTTTCCTTTTATCAGATTTGGGTCTGCCTGCTCTGCTTCTCCGTCGTCTTTTTCGACGGCTTCGACCTGACAGTCATTGGGGTCACCATCCCGAAGATTGCCACCCATCTTAATGCCAGTCCGGCAGAATTAGGACTGGCCGTCAGCGCCGGCCAACTGGGGCCGATGCTCGGCGCAGTTATCATCGGCATGTTGGCTGACCGTGTCGGACGTAAAAAGACCATGTTTTTCTGCGCACTGGTCTTCGGCTTCTTCACATTCATGATTTCCCACATTTCCAGTGTCGAGGAGCTGGCCCTGTACCGTTTCCTGGCCGGACTCGGCATGGGTGGCGCCATTCCCAACGCACTGGCTTTCGGCAGCGAGTATGCTCCCTCCAGGTTGCGTGCTTCACTGTCGCTTTACATGTGGGCGGGGATGCCGACCGGCGCCATGATCGCCGCCTTTTCAGCGTCCTATCTGCTACCCAACTACGGTTGGCAGTCCGTCTATTTTATTGGTGGCTTGGTCCCGGTGATCATCGCCTTTATAATCTTGCTGTTTCTCCCAGAATCCCTCCAGCACCTGGTTGGTAGCGGTTCCAAGAAAGCAATGGACAAGGCTTATGGAATTCTCAGCCGTATCAACCAGAATCTGCCGAGCGCCAACAATGTCAAACTGACCATGCCGACCACAACCAAAGAAAGCAAAGGATCGGTCAAGACCCTCTTTACCGGCGATCGCATGGTGACAACCCTGCTGATCTGGCTGCTTTTCTACTTAAGCTTCTATCTGCTCTGGATTCTGTTCTCCTGGGTCCCGACCCTGCTCAAACAGAGCGGCGCAACGGTTCAGCAATACAGCATGGGCTTTGCCTTTATCCACATGGGCTCGGTCATCGCCTGCTTCTGCATTGGCCGCTGTATGAGTAAATTTAACAAGCTCAACGTTGTTAAGTATCTATTTATCGGTGCCTTTATCGCGATGCTTGCCTTCGGCTATTTCTCATCCCACAGTTTCTACATCGTCATCGTGGTTTCGATTTTCACCGGGATGCTGGTCAATGGAGGCAACTCTTCACTGATGGGACTGGCCTCAGCCGTCTATCCATCAGAAGCACGTGCAACCGGGATCGGCTGGGCTTACGGAATCGGTAAGATCGGCTCCCTCATCGCTCCGGTTATCGGCGGTCTCTATTTGTCGCGCAACTGGAGTGTTTTCAAGATTTGCGCAATTAACGGCTCAAGCGCTCTGGTCATTGCCGTGATCGTTATCATCTTGCAACGCTATATGCGCGCGTCGGCAAGCGGCGAGGTTTGATCCAAAACCAAATCAGTTCCTAGAATCTTATGCCCCATAAGTCAGCACAGACTTATGGGGCATTTTCTTTCCCTGGTCGCATATCTGACGACTCTTATTCCAGTCATGAGACAGGGAATCCCAAAACGAGACAGTATCCGTCCACTGAAAAGTCCATGAATTTCGAGCGCTGCGCCGCATCTCCGCAGTCTATAAGCGACAAACCAAGACATGACGGCGTTAGAATGCAGGGAACCGTGTCCCAAGTAAGGTTTGGCTTGTTTTTTGTAGTAAACAGAAGCAAAAGTTCCGCGGATTGCTATGTGCAGGAGACCTTGTTTAAAGATTTTCGTCAAAGCGCTGCTCTCTGAGAGACTCCACATAAAGAACAGGAGAATAACCATGACGGTCACAATGTTGAAATCGAGCGAAGAAGAAGCTCTCTTCAAAATTGAAATCGACGCCGATACGATCGAAAAAGCGATCACAGCGGAATTCGTGAAAGCGACGGAGAAAGAGAACAAACCGCCACAGGGTTTGCCATTAAGCATCCGTGCCATGATGGCCAAGCACCCGGATCTGGAGAGGATTGCAGCGAAGGCTCTGAACAATATTTTGCCTTCCTACTACATGAGCGCCCTCAAGACGCTCGACCTGGCTCCGATGACCTACCCGAAAATCATGCCGCAGGAAACCAAGCTGGGAGCGCCCTGTGTCGTCAAAATCCAGGTTGCCCTGGAACCCAAAATCGCTCTGGTGAAATACGAGGGGCTGGAAGCGAGCTATGTCCCGGTAGTCGTCACGGAAGAGGATGTGAATCAACAGGTTAAGGGGATAAAACAGCAACGAGGTGCTGCCAATGATGAAAAACTGCTCGCCAACCTCCCTTTCGATTCGATCGAGGCGTTCACGGCCGAAGTGCATACGTCCCTGTTGACACTGGCGCAAGAAAGTACCGAACGGAACATCAAACAAGCGGTCATTAAAAAATTAATCGAAGAAAACCCCTGCCCGCTCAGGGAAGAGGCGGTCGAGCAGCAGATCATGCTGCAGATCAACCAGTTCCGCCAGCATGTCGGCGGAAAAAAGTTCGACGATTACCTCAAAACGACAAATCGGACCCTGGAGGACGCGAAAAAGGAAATTCGCCCGGAAGCCGAGGCAACCGTCAGGAAAAATCTGCTGTTGTCGGCGATAGCGGACAGCCTGCAACTTGAAGTCACGGAAGAAGACATCAAAAAGGCTCTTTTGCAGCAGGAAAACTCCATCATGGATATGGCTCTCAATTTCGATGCGCGCCTCAAGCGTCTGGAAAAGACCCCTGGAGCCAAAGAGCAACTTATCCACTCGATCCGGCTGACAAAGGCAACCGATTACATTATCGACAAAGCGACCCTGAGTGAAGAAGAGCCGGTTCGAGTCCTGGAAGAGCGGCGCTAGCAGCAGCAGTCGTTGCTCGCGCATCCAGCCAATGCCGGCAGAAATTTTATTTACCTTGGCTTTTGTATAAACCTCAAGACGTGACGCTCACGAAATATCTGGGGATTTCGACAAAAAGGAGAAACAATGGCTACCGTTTGGACAACAATGGAAAAGGCGGAAAACGGTCGGTATGTAGAGTCCGGCTTTCATACAACCGAACCTGAAAACTGGCTACGCTGTATCAATGTAGATGACCCGGAAGATTTCATTGCCCACATGCGCCGCTTCAGAACCATTCCTCCAACTCCCCTGTCCAGGGATGAGTATGAAGAAATGTGCAAAGAATACGGCGTATCTCCGCTGGAAGAGTCGGCACTCAATTTTTACGGCACAACAAGCAGTTCAATGGGCACCAACAACTACCGGCTCCACTCCAATCCAGACACCAGGGGCCTTGCTACCGCGAACAGAATCCACGAATTGCGTTACCGGGCAATCATGCGGAGCGAGCTGGCATAAAATTTCCTTGATTGTCCGGCTGGATTGAGGGAAAGACAATGGAAAAAAAATATCCCAATCTGTGCAAGCCGATTAAGATCGGGAATACCTACTATAGAAACAGGATGTTCGGCGCTCCGATGGGAGGTACCGACATTACCGCTGACTGCACCATCGGCAGGGCTTCGACAGCTTTTTACGAGAATCGCGCCAAAGGCGGAGCCGCCACGGTGACCGTCAGTGAGCTTGTCGTTCATCCTGAAACTGAAGGCTCGCACATGTTCCATCTCGACCTGAAGACCGTCGGGGCATTATCAAGCTTTGCCTACACGGCGGATGCCATCCGTCGTCACGGCGCCATTCCCAGTGTTGAGCTTTCGCATTCCGGCCAGTACGCGGGAACCTACCTGACCGATAAAACCATAAAAGGCAGCCTCAACCAGTGGGGACCAAGCGACTGGACACGGCCGGACGGTCTTGAAGTAAAAGCGCTGACTGAAAAACTGATTCAGGACATCGTTAAAGCTTACGGCGAAACAGCAGGCCTGGCCAAAAGAGCCGGCTTCGAGATGATCATGGTTCATGGCGGTCATGGTTGGCTGATCAACCAGTTTTTGTCCCCCTATTTCAACCACAGAACAGATCAATACGGTGGATCACTGGAAAACCGGGGCAGATTTGCCCAGGAAGTTCTCGACAACATCCGCAACGCTGTCGGACCGGGTTTTCCAATTGAATTCAGGCTCAGCGGCTCCGAACTTTTCGAAGGCGGCTATGATCTGGACGAAGGCATTGAAATTGCCAAATTGCTGGAATCTAGAATAGACCTGCTGCATGTTTCCGCCGGTACCTATCAACGAGGGTTTGGCCAAACCCACCCCTCGATGTTCCTGCCACATGGAAGCAATGTTTATCTGGCAGCCGAGATAAAGAGACATGTCAAGGTACCGGTCGCCACCGTCGGCGGCCTCAACGATCCGGAGATGATGGAAGAGATCATCGCTTCCGGAAAAGCAGATATCGTCGAGATGGCCAGGGCGCTGCTAGCAGACCCGAAACTACCGAAAAAAGTGATGGCAAACCGCGCTGACGACATTGTTCACTGCCTGAGGTGTTTCACCTGCATGGCTGAAAGAGCGATGACTGCAACCCGCCGCTGTGCAGTCAATCCGGTCATCGGACGCGAACTGGACGGAATGGAGATCAGCCCTGCAGCAGTTTCGAAAAAAGTCCTGGTTGTCGGTGGCGGTCCTGGCGGGCTACAGGCGGCACTGACCGCCGCCCAACGCGGACATCAGGTCATTCTTTGTGAAAAAGCAGCGCAGACCGGCGGCATTCTCGTCAGCGAACAAGCCATCCTCTTCAAACAGGAGATGTACAAACTCGGAACGACCCTGACGAAGCTGGCACAGGACGCCGGTGTCGAAATCCGCTGCAATACGGAAGTGGACAAGGAGTTTGCAGCGCAAGTCAACGCTGACGCAATCATCATTGCAGCAGGATCGGAACCAATCGTGCCAGCCATCCCCGGTCTGGACAACGAACAGGTTATTATCGTCAACGATTATTATCTGAAAAAAGATCAGGTTGCCGAAACCGTCGTTATCCTTGGTGGCGGTCAAGCTGGCTGTGAAGCGGCTGTTCATCTGGCGATGGAAGGCAAATTAGTCCAACTGGTCGAGATGAGAGAAGAGCTTGCACCGGACGCCAACATCCGCCACCGCCCTCTCCTGCTTGAAGAAATTAAAAAACAGGGCGTTGTGGTCAAAACTTCTCATAGAGGCCGTGAAGTTACGGCAGATGGAGTTCTCTGTGAGGATCAGGATGGTAACCAGATACTCGTACCGGGGAAAACCGTCATTTTCGCACTGGGCCAGAAACCACGCCGAGAGGTTGTTGACACGTTGCTTGATGCTGCTCCAGAGATCGCGACTATCGGCGACTGCGTCAAAGCCTCAACCATTACCACGGCAATTTACCAAGGCCACCACGCGGCCCTCGACCTTTAAAAAGCAATCTATAACAACGCTGGAACTTGCAGACCAGGCAAGCGGGGAAGAATGGAAGGCGGTGAAACATGACAATGCGACTGGAAACAAACCCTGCAGAGCATGTTTTATCCAAAGAGGAAACCCAGCCCTCCCCTCAAAACATATGGTGCAAAATTTCGTTCCACTGGTTCAGGGACATCCTGCCATCCCTGCTCATTGCATTAATCGTCGGGGGATTGGCAATACAGGTGGTTGATTTTATTGATCAACATCGTCCGATCCAAACGATTGCTGCCATGGCTGAAAAATAAATAACGAAATCAAATTGCACAATCTCCAAAATATTTTTCCCCTGCTCGTGCAAAATATCTACTTATCAATACGTTGAGAATACCCCCGTCCGATGGAACTATCATGTTAAGCGACAAAGCAAAAAAGATGTTTGCCCAGTTGAAACTGGAAATTCCCGCGGTTGCCGTACAGTATCTGCCGGTCAAACCGGAAGGGATTGAACACTGCGACAAGCAGCTGGCGTTCTGTCAGTACGTGAAAGAGGCGCAAGACAGCGGCAAAAAGTTTTACGTCACAAAAGAGAACGATGTCTGCTACGGCAAGATGGCTTTGGGAATGATCCCCAAGCCACCGGTGACAGCCAGCGGCCAGGCCGGACTGGATTTCGGTGTTTACAAAACCCTTGCCGGCTGCCGCAAGCTCTACCAGAACCTGCCGGTTCTGGTGCCCGGGGCGATCAATTACGTTGTTTTTGCCCCGGTAGCTAACTGCGACTTCGATCCGGACCTCATTGTCCTTTTTGCCGATATCCCGCAAGCAGATATTGTCATGCGTGCGACCAGCTATATTTCCGGTGATTTTTGGGAATCAAAATCGACACCGGTTATCAGCTGTAGTTGGATGTATGCCTACCCGCTGATTTCCGGCAAGGTCAACCACATTACAACCGGCTTTTATCACGGACTAAAGCGCCGCAATATTTTTAAAGCCGGTCTGCGCATGATCTCCATCCCCTTCAACAAAATCGATGAGGTGGTGACTGCGTTGGACGAGATGGATTGGACAACCATTGCCTTACGCGAGGACGCGGAAAGCAAGGCGGAGCTACAGCGGCGCATGGACCACTGGCAGGAGATGGCCGTAGAGATGGGATGCACCTGTGATCTGCACTGACACCTACCCACTGCTGTTAATATCAATTGTTCATACCGACTTTTCACGTTATCTGCCTGGTCTTTTTGGGGCCCCATCCAACTGTTCAGTCGACCCGCAATAGTGGACCGATCGAACAGCGACAAAAAGACTTAATTCCATTGAATATCTTCCATCCTGCTTAAATCAGTATAAATGCACGCCTGTTAAAAAACTAAGTCAGCATACGTTTCTAAAACATCAACAAAAATCGAGGTAAAAAAGCCCCTCCCGGAGAGGCAAATCTCGGGAGGGGTACCAAGTCCAAACACATCCGGCTAGTCTGTGTTTGGAAAATCCTAGAATTTATACGTTACAATGAAACGCGTATCTTTTGCGTCAAAACCTCTACCATAGTAGTTGTCAACAATGGCATGCCTTACACGCAATCCAAGCCCTTCGAGGCTTCCCGAAAAAGCATACTGGACATCAAAGTTTGTTTCATTCGAGTCAACCGATTCAAGCGAATGAGTTGCAACACCGTCATATTCAGCATAGAAGACATAAGTACTCAATCCTTTGGCGCCCAAACCGCTAAAATCATAAGAAAGTCTCGCAGCATATGCATCTTCATCAGCGAGCAAACCTGCGTTTAAAACTTGCTGAACAATGGCTTTACTGTATCCCCATGGGTCATACACAGGATCGTCACCGGTCTTTGAGTATGTTGCCACAAAAGTAAAGCCATAGGCCGCAACACCTGCGTCGACACCAAACTGGTATGTATCGATACCTGTTTTACCAGTGGAACGAATTCTCAAAGCATCGCCATCATCTTTTTGATCAGCGTACATCATGCAGCCAAAAAGCATAACGTCATTGATTTTTTTACACAACTTAGCCTTGAGATAGTACTGATCAATAACTTTGTCCATTTTGAAGCCCCAAGCTTCGACATCCGCATCTAAGCCTTCAATTGGAAGCTTGTAGCTAGCACCTAAAATGATTGCGGCTTCATCCCGCACGGAGCCATCGTTAGCATAAATTGGACCTGCAATTTTCGAGATGTTGACAAAATTCTCATCGTCCCAATCTGCTGCGGCATCGAGGTAGAAAGCCATCAACTTAAGGTTTTCAACACTCTTGTTAACAACGGACGTCCCACGGAAAGTTCTGGGCATCATGCGGACAGGATGGATAAACAAAAATGGAGTAAAAACCTCCTGCCCACCGACCTTAACCGTGGTATCGAAATAGTCGCCTTGAACGTAATACTCCTGTATCCGGGTCACGCTTTCATGATTAGCGGCGAGCAAACCATAGGTACCTTTCTCGTCATCACTATCAAGGTCGTTTGTGGTCGCAAATGCGGCCCCTAGGCTGATCCCTTTGAAACTGTCGGTCTTGTAGTAAAAAACTCCACCAATCGCCTGATCCTGGTTGTCTGTGACTCCCTTGTTGAAATCCCGGGTATAATGCATCAGTTCGATTTTCCCCTTGAATTTCCCGCTGGCAAACATTTCCTTCACGCTGTCAGCAGCCATGGCCGGTGTGGACAGGCAGAGCAGCAACAAACCAACAACAATCTTTCTCATACGAACCTTCCTCCTTGCTTCTGGTGATGGATTAGGATGGTTTACAGAAACCATCATCTTGGTTAGCAGGATGCTTTCTGCACAAAAACACCCGACAACACCCCATTTCGGCGGCTTAATCGCAACTTGCATACCAACCAACCAAAAGCAAAAGAGCAGCATAGGTACCTGTTATCACTGAGCTTTTCAGGCACAACAGAAAGAGCACAACGTCTTCTTTTGGGATAAAAAAGCGGTAAACAGCACCACACAACTGATAACAACGTGAAATATGGTCGTTTTCCACCGTCTCGCGGATTTTCATTTTAGGACAATAAGAGCTTTCTAATAAAATGGGCACCACTTGTCCGTCACAATATTTCGAATGGTCGTTTATTCCGAATTTTGTCGCTTGCTGGGGGTGGCCTCAGAGGCGCCTTTACAGCTGCCGTCCTTGCCAAATGGGACGAAATGATTAAGAGTGGCGGCGGAAATCAATTAGTAAAACATTTCGATCTTGTTGCAGGAACATCGACAGGTACGATTCTCGCCATGGGTCTAAGCTATTGCTACTGCTCATACCCTCGACCGCACGGCATTTACATCAATATCTGCTGTAGGAGCAGCATTGGCATCCTCTGCCGCACCGACATATTTTGATGAAGCAATCATTGATACTCAATTTCCAGTAGAGAGTTACCTTGATGGCGGTATTTGGGCAAACAATCCTGTATTGCCTGGGTCATAAGAAAATGCCTCGGCCAATCGACCGAGGCATTTCTGTGTATCTAAAGGAGTGAATGACCGAAAAATGGGGAGTGTTGACGTTTGACCTCCCCCCGGAAAATTGGACAAGCCAAAAGTAGAGATTTCGGGCAAAATGACCCTTAATGGGAGGAGGTCACTTTGATGGTATCCTAAATTATGTTCTGGATTGATTTGGGGGCCTACTGGGGCTGTACGTAAACCATTCCCACTAATCCTGAAATGCGAGAACCCCAACACTGGTAGTCAGCAGTCGTGATAATTGGTGGATGGCATTCGACCAAGAATGCTTAGATTTAATCAGAATAAGTAAAGGATACGGCCAACGGTCATTTACAGCTAGTCTTAGGCTTGAAAAACTCAAAAATCAATTTGGCACGATTTTATTTCTGTTATACATCCCTGATTTATCAGTCATCAAAGCTCGAGTTCTTATAATTGGTGCATGACAAATTGACCGTTGGACATCCAAAGCAGGTAGATTTCAACAAGCCAAAGGTCAGATTTTAAAAAGGTGGGCACCGGGCGGGCACAATTTGGGCACAGACGCAAAAAAGGGTTACGGCAAAAACCGTAACCCTTTGAATTCATTGGCGCGCGATACAAGATTCGAACTTGTGACCTTTGGCTCCGGAGGCCAACGCTCTATCCATCTGAGCTAATCGCGCACGGGCTGTTCTATATAAACTATCTCCCGGCAAATTGCAACCGCAATCTTGGTACGAACGCGCTACTCTTCCTCCTCGTACGTCTTGCGCATCAATAATAGAATAAACCCGGCAATAATAAGCAACCCTACAGCAATCGCACCATAGACTTTGCG
>NZ_QKAP01000106.1:0-11367 GCF_003247215.1 Malonomonas rubra
CCGCCGGTCCTGAACCAGCGTAGCCAGTTGCTCAAGGGCGGTATCCAGATCAACGGCGTCATCCATTCCCTGGCACAGAAACTCGATGATCGCCTCAATGCGCGAGATTGCGTAATCGATCTTGCCGTTGCTCCCTTCGACATAGGCCCCGATATTGATCAGATCCTCGGCCTCTTTGTAAGTTGCCATGATCTCCCGTACCCGACCGTTGAGCTGCATATGCTCGGGGCTGACGATGTCGCGCATGACCCGGCTGGTTGAGCGAAGGATGTCGATAGCGGGAAAATGGTTGCGCGCGGCCAGATCGCGGGAGAGAACTATGTGACCGTCGAGAATCGAGCGAACCGCATCAGCTATCGGCTCGCTCATGTCGTCCACTTCGACCAGCACCGTGTACAGACCGGTGATACTCCCTTTGCCCTTGAAGCTACCGGCGCGCTCCAGCAACTTCGGCAGGGTCGCAAAGACCGAGGGGGTATAGCCTTTGGTGGTCGGCGGTTCGCCGATCGCCAGACCGACCTCGCGCATCGCCATGGCGAAACGGGTCACCGAATCCATCAGCAACAGGACTTTTTTTCCCTGGGCACAGAAGTATTCGGCGATGGTCGTGGCGACGAAGGCACCGCGCATCCGTAAAAGCGGTGAAACATCGGAGGTCGCCGTAACGACGACCGAGCGGGCCAGTCCTTCCGGGCCAAGGTCGCGTTCGATAAACTCGCGCACTTCACGCCCCCGCTCACCGATCAGGGCAATGACATTGACGTCGGCTCGGGTATGTTTGGCCATCATGCCGAGCAGCACGCTCTTGCCAACCCCGGAACCGGCCATGATACCCATTCGCTGGCCGCTGCCGCAAGATAACAGACCATTGATCGCCCGCACCCCTAGGTCGAGGGGCTTGACAATTTGGTTCCGGGTCATCGGGCTGGCCGGAAGAGCGTAGAGGGGATATTCTATTTCGCAGGGCGCCAGCGGCTGCTCATCAAGCGGCTGGCCAAGAGCATCGATCACCCGGCCGAGCAGGTGATCGCCTACCGGTAAGGTAGCGATGTCACGATCAACCTGAATCAGGCTGCCGGGGCCGAGGCCACGTAGCTCTCCGAGCGGCATCAGCAACGCCCGGGATTCCTTGAAGCCGACCACTTCGGCCAGCACCGGCTCACCACCACCGAGGGGAATCAGCTGACAAAGGGTCCCGACGGTTGCCGATGGGCAGTAGCCTTCGACCACCAGACCGACAATCTGGGTCACTTTTCCGCGGACCTTGAGCGGATTGACCGCCTTGATGCGCGCAACCAGATCCTGCATCAGCCTTCCGCTATCGCTTCACACAGAGCGGCACGAATATTCTCAAGTTGGGTTTCGATAGTGGCATCGACATCCCCCAATTCCGAATCGACCCGGCACCCGCCCTTGGCAATACTCGGATCAGCGTCAAAACTGAGGTTTTTCAAACCACTGATGCTGGCCAAGAACAACGGCTTTTGCCTGGTGACGCTTTCCAAATCGGTCGGATTGATCGAAATCCGGTAACTGTCGGCACGCACAGAAGCCTGCAAAGCGTTTTCGATGATCGCCAGCACCACTGCCGGGTCAGCCTCGATGCTGCACCGGATGACCTGTTCGGCAATCGCCATCACCAGGCGCAGCATGTCCCGGCTGCCGGTCTGGGCCAACGATTCGCGCAACCTGCTGACATCCTCCAGCGCCTGAGTCAGTGTCTGGCTGGCAGAATCGAAACGCTGCTCGGCCATTGCCAGACCTTCCTGACGTCCACGCGCGTAAGCCTCCTCCACTTGCCTGGCGATCGATAGATCGGTCTGCTGCTCGACCAGCGCGGCCGGCTTTGAAGCAGCGGAATCGATTAGGCCAGACACGCTAAAACTGTCACCGTCAGCACGGCGGGCCGGTTCGGTATCGCCGAAGGAGCAAAACCGAAATTCTTTGAGGTCTCCAGCTTCTTCGCCACGATACACTTTAGACAAGTTCATCACCACCTCCGCCACGGCCAGGAATAACCACACTGCCTTCTTCTTCCAGCCGCAGCGCGACTTTAACAACCTCCATCTGCATCGCTTCGACCTCGGACAGCTTGCGCGGTCCAATCGCCTCCAGATCCTCAGCGATCATGTCGGCCGCACGTTGGGAAATATTGGCAAAAATCTTGTTCTTAATCGCATCTGAGGCGGTCTTTAACGCCACAGTCAGCATATCGGTACTGACCTCGCGCAAGATCGCCTGCATGCCACGGTTATCGAGGGTTGAAAGATCATCGAAAGTGAACATCATCTTGCGGATCTCTTCCACCATATCGGGATCGACCGCTTCAATGCTGGTCAGGATAACCTGCTCACTCCCCTTGTCCATCTTGCTTAGGATATCAACCACTTTCTCGACACCGCCGACCTGCTTGTGGTCGCTGCAGACCGTGACACCGATCTCCCGCTGCAAGGCATCTTCGATTTGGTTGATTACGTCGGGCGAAACATGGTCGATCTTGGCGATGCGGTACATTACCTCGCCGCGGATATCGTCCGACAGCTCGGTGAGGATCCGACTGGTATGATCTTCCATCTGGGTGGAAAGAATCAGCGCCATGGTCTGCGGATGCTCTTTTTCCAGCAGGGCTGCGACCATCCGCGGGTGCATTTTGGAGATGGTCTCCAGCGGCCGTCCTTCGGTCCCGGCCAGCAGCTGATCCATCAAGTATCTGGAACGGGTTTCGTTCTCACCGCTCATAATCGCGTTTTTGGCGAAATCGGAGCCTTTGACATAAATCCCAATATTCTCGTTTTTGATCTGTTCCTTGTACTCCTCCAGAACATCCTTTGCCTGGCCCTGATCGATCCGATCGATATCCATCATGCGACGGCTGATCTCGCGAACCTCCTTGTCATCCAGTTCGTTGAAGACCTTGGCGGTCACTTCCTCGCCAAGGCAGAACAGCAGCAACGCCACCTTGTCAATTCCAAATAATTTTTTACTCTTGCCACGCATTCGGATCCGCTCTCTCGACGTTATTCAGGATTCGGTTCTTCGTTCAGCCAGTTTTTGATCACCTGCACTAGCAACCTGTCGCCACCCAGGACTTCCTGCCGGATGGGTGCCAGAGGATCGTTCGGACCACCCAGCATCAAGGCTCCGCTCTGCTTGCTCAGTTCAGCCTCAAGCTCCTCGACCGTCTTCATCGGGGTCGTTTCCTCCCGTGCACCGCGCATTGTATTCAGCATCGGCCGCAGGAGCAGCAGGTAGGCCATCAAGGATGCGAGCCCCAGCAAGCCATATTTGATGAACGGCAAGAAGAGATAAACCTTGTCGATCACCGACGGCGGCGGCACCGACTCCGTCTCAAAACCCGACTCAAACGGCATCGAAACCACCGAGATCAGATCGCCTCGGGTGTCGTTGAGGCCGAGAGCGGTACGCACCATCTGCTCGATCTCTCTCATCTCTTCGTCGGTCCGTGGCGTCGGTTTCGGTTCGGTGCCCTCCGCCCCTGGAGTCAACTTATCGGCAACCAAGACGGAAACCGACAGATTCTTGATGTTACCGACCGACTGGACGGTCTTGCTGACGACCTTAGTGGTTTCGTAGTTGACCACTTCTTCGGTTCGGCTGGAGGGGGTCGTTGTTCTAGTCGCTACAGCAGTGCCATCCGATTGCAAATTGGAAACCACCCCCGGCACCCCGCCGGCAACCTCGGAACTGCCCCGCTCGTTGCTGGTATGTTCGCTGACCACCACGGCACCTTTGGGGTCGACCGCTTCCTCAACCCGCTCGCGCTGATCGAAATCGACCTCCGCATTGACCCGCACCAGCGAGTTACCAGCCCCGAGGGCAAGGTCGAGCATCGACTGGGCACGTGTTTCTAGGCGCCGTTCCATGGTCAGTCGGTATTCAAGCATGCCGGGTGTTATCGGTCCGGTAATGTCATCGGCACGGCTTTTTGACAGCACCTTGCCGCTCGAGTCGACAACGGTGACATTCTCTGCGTCCAATCCCTCGACACTTCCGGCGACCAGATGAACGATCCCCTGCAACTGGGGCTCTTTCAGCGTGCTTCCGGAAGCGAGTTTGACGATGACCGAAGCGGTTGCCGGTTGCTGTTCTTCACGGAACAGGCGCTTTTCGGGTAGCGCCAAGTGAATGCGCGCGCCTTCGACCGGACCGAGGGAGGTGATGGTGCGCGTCAATTCGCCCTGCAGAGAGCGACGATAGTTTACTTTCTGGGCAAAATCGGTCATCCCGAAACTTTGCTTGTCGAAAATCTCGAAGCCGACCCCCCCTTCAGACAAACCGGAACCGGCCAGTTCGATCCGCGCTTCATAAACCCGGTTCGCCGGAATTAGAATATCCTTGCCACCATCTTCCAGCCTGTAGGGGATTTTGCGCTCCTTCAGCCATTCGATGATCGAAGAGGCATCACGACCCGGAAGGTTGGCGAATAGCAAGCTGTAGTCGGCCACCTTTGACTGCATGATGATCGCTGCGAACAGGGCGATGCTGACCAGGGTTACCCCGATCAGGCTCAACTTGCGTGCCAGCGACCATTCCCTTACCGCGTCAAGAACGGATTTTTTTTTCGGCGGTTCTGATTTGACTTTTTCCAAAGATTCTTCAGCCATCGACATCCTCCTCCGGAATCGATTGCGGTTATTTCAACTATTAAAACTTAAATTCCTACACCTGCATCCGCATGACTTCCTGATAGGCCTCGACCGCTTTATTCCGGATCTGCACCATCAGCCGCAGGGAGATATCCGCTTCTTCAAGCTTAATTACCGCTTCATGTAGATTCTTAGTCTCACCGGCGGCAATCTGCTGAGCTGCATGGTCAGCATAAATCTGCTTCTGGTTAACCTCAGAGATGGATGTTTTCAGCGTCTCGGCGAATTGGGCGCCAATGTTCTGGATCGGCGTTGTTTTTGGATCGGCGAGTCTCTGCAGGTGGGCTTTTAAAGTAATATCAGCTACTGAATTCATGATTCACCTCTATTGACCGATCGATAGAGCTTTCAGGGCCATCCGCTTGGCCTCCTTGATCACTGTCGCGTTCGCTTCGTATGCCCGACTGGCCGACATCATGTCAGCGGTTTCTTCCACCAGATTTACATTCGGCATCGCCACCATCCCCTGCTCGTCAGCTTCGGGGTGACCCGGTTCGTAGACCATTTTCGGCGGTTCGTTGCTGGCCTGGATGCGGGTCACCTGAACACCTTGAGTGGCATCGCGCAGGCGGGACTCAAGGGTGTCGGCAAACCCTTGACGGGAGCTCTGAAAGACCACTTCCCGCTTGCGGTAAGGGCCACCGTCCCGAGTACGGGTGGTTTCGATATTGGCAAGGTTAGAACTGATCGTATTCAGCCGTACCCGCTGAGCCTTAAGCGCCGAAACACTGATTTCCATGCTGGTAAAAATATCCATAAGATCTGCTACTTACCGTCATTGGCGACATATTTGAGCAGACTCAGTTTCTTTTTCAGCCTCTGGCTGCCAGCCTCGAACAGCAACTGGTTTTCCGCCAGATCGAGCATTTCGTCATCGAGTGAAACCGAGTTCCCATCACCAAAGGGATTGCAATCGCGCTGCGTGATGATCCTCCCTTGCCCCCCCTCGATCCCACCAGTACCGATCGGGAAATGTTTGGGACTTGTGGTGCGGATCTCCGTTTTCGGGCTGTTGATGGCGTTACGCAAATCCACCTCGAATTCCAGCTTGCGTGCGGAATAACCGGGAGTTTCTGCATTCGCGATATTGCTCGCAGTCACCTGCTGATTCTGGGGGCGCAGATCAAGGCTTTTTTTCAACACCGTCATGGTGCTATCAATAAATTTGAAATCCGCCATACGTGAACTCCTTCCCGTTTCCTGACACCATTCTTAATGTTCTCTTATCTTTGTTGTTGAAAAAGCAAATCCTGGGCCAACTTCCCCCAAGAGGTGCCTCCATCTTCATCGACCAGACGCGCCAGAAGGTTAAGAGCGCGTTCCGGTTGCTGCTGTCGCAACAGCACCTGCGCCAGACGATAGTGGGCTTGAGAGCCGTACTGCGAATCGTCGACGAGCTGACGATAAATTTTTTCTGCAGCGCTATTCTTGTTCAGTCGATAGTAGCTTTCCGCCAGCAGTGCCATTTCTTTGACTGCCAGTTCCGTCCCGGAACGCTGTACCTCTTCCAAACAGTTCACAATTTCCTGCGGCCGATTCAAATTCCAGTAGATCCAAGCGGCCCGAATTCCCAGCTTAGGACTGCTGGGACGATCTTTCCGCCCCAGCCATGCGAGGAGTTCTTCGTTGCGCCCCTGCTTTGCAAACGCATCGAGCAACACCCCGAACAAGGCACCTCGATCCTCTCCAGCGGGATATTCTTTCAGATAACGGCTGGCATAGTCGCTAGCGTGGCCAAACTCATCACGCTTGAGGTACGACTGCGCCAGCGGCAGGTAAAGCGGTTCGCGCTGGCGATCGCTTTTGGCCTTGTCGAACATGTAAAGCAAAACCCGAGCAGCACGGTCATAAAGGCCGAGGTTGTCGAATGCATTGGCCAGATTGCGGAGAAACGTCCGGTCCAGATCACCACTTAGCAGCAGTTTCCGGTTTTTCTCCACCAACACCACTGCTTCTAGGTAATTATGCTGCTGCAACAGAACATCGATCACAATCGGCAACTGTTTCAAAAGCAGAAAATCTGCCTCGCGGCGCAAAGGTGAACTGGAAAACTCACGTCGGAAGCGCATCAGTTCAGCAATACTTTCTTGGCAGTCTTTTAGGAGAAAAAGTGTCAGGGCGCGCTTGAATGACGCTTCTTCGCGTACTAACCGAGTGCTCGCCTGACGGCCAAGCTGGCCGTATGAAGTTGCGGCCTTGGACAGTTCAAACTCGCTTCCGCTGAGCAGCGAATGGTCGATCAAGCGCAACTCCGCTCTCTCCCCCCCTTCGAGTCCCGGCCAATCGAGACTAGCTTTTTGCAGACCGATGAGTCCCAAGTCGATATCGTCGTCTGCATAGGCTGATGCCCCGGCAGCGAACTGAACCAGATCGGCCCCCGACTGCTGCTTCATCAATTCACTCAGGCGCAGATATGACCGATAGGCGAAGCCGAAATTCTCCAGCTGATATGCGGTAAAGGCTGCACGGTTTAAAGAGAATAGACAATGTTCGAACAGGCCGGGTTCTTCTTGCAGGGTACGGTATTTCCCGAGCGCCTTTTCCTTTTGCCCCAAACCGGCCAGCGCATCGGCAGTGCGCAGATCGACCACCGGCAACAACACCGGTGGCCAGTTCAGCTGTTTATTCTGCAGAAATTCAAGCGCTGCTTCAGGCTGGTTTGAGTCGATGGCTGTTTCGGCCGCTAGAAGGTAGCAGATAGGGGTCAACGGCTCTCCCTTCCGCAGGTGCTGCAAAAGTTCCTGGATTGTCAATTGCGCGACAAACGGCTGGCCGCTGGCCGCCTGCGCATACGCTGTCAAATATTCGACACGAACCTGCTCAGGCCCCTGCTGATCTCGCAACGTGTCAAGCCGACTCAAACCGGTCTCAATCGCCCCACTACGGATCTGCGCTTCGGTAACCAGCAGGTTTTTCAAATAGGTGTTCTCTTCATCGAGGTTGCCTATTTTCCCCGCCCGACGGATCAGACTCAACCATTTCCCTTCGGTCGCGAACTGCTGCAACGGCCAGAGCGGGCTGGCCTGATCCAGCACCAGCAGTGGCAGCGGCAAGAGAGTGTAGGACAGCGTTAGCTTAAGCTTCCAGTCGTTGCGATAATCCCGGAAGAACTCCCGCCAATGACCGTCCCAAGGCGTTTGCTGCTGAAATTCCTTGGCCTTCTTGCTCGCTTTACGCACCGGCATGTCAGCCATCCGGAAGGCCACGCCGGGGCGCGCCCCTTGCTCGCTTTTCCAGTAGAGGTCGATAACAATTCGTGGCGGATTCTGTTTCGATTCGGCCACCATCTGTTGCGGTACCCGGCGCAACAGGATCGAAGTCAACAGATCCCTATGTTTCTGCGCCAGTAGGATTTTGACTACCGTCTCATCTTCGGGCAAATGAAGCAGGTCTTTTGAAACCCAGACATCCTTCAGCAGCAAATCAACCCGTTGGCCGTTGTGCTCTACCTCAAACTCCGGCGAGCTAGCAAAATAAAAGGTGAGCCGGGTCGTATCGATTTTTTCCTGCTTCTGGATATTGATCATCGTTCCTTCGGCATTAGCTTGCGGCGTTAACAAACAACTGAGAAAGAACAACAGCAAAAACAGGAAAATACCGATTTTTTTTCCGAGTTCGGTTGGATAATTCATCCAGGCCTCCGAAAGTTGATATAGGTAACCAAAAGAGCCTTTTAGGCCAGAACTGTGCCAACACCTTGCGCTCAGTGGGTAACAACCTGTAATTTATGGATTTATTTTCTGGGAAATTGCAGATTTATCGAGAATTTGTTGACCACTTCGGTCCGCAGGCTGGAAGCTGCGTCGTCATTTTGACAAGCGGATCGGGACCGAATTCAAAGCGAGCTGGACTTTTCCAACAACTGTTCGGACTCTTTTGCAGAAAGTGGCCTGCTGAAGTAGAACCCCTGGTGCCCATAGCAATAGAGTTGCTGTAAAAATCTCAGTTGTTCCTCTGATTCAACCCCGTTAGCGAACACTTTCAGGTCAAGATTGTTCGCCATGGTGATAATTGCCCGGGTAATAGAAGCGTCATTCGCGTAGCTGATAATGTCACAGATAAAGGTGCGGTCGATTTTCAAGATATCGATCGGAAAGCTTTTCAGATCCGCCAAGGAAGAATAGCCGGTGCCGAAGTCATCGATAGCAATGGTCAACCCTTGTATTTTTAGCTATTCACTTTCTGAGTAATGGATATAAAAGCAGGTGAAGAGTAAACCGACACCTTGAAAAAAGTGTCATAACATTTGCCAGGAACAAAGGACCAAACGAAGGTCTATATACTGCTGCAATAAAGGGAGCGTCAATTTCTTACATCTAGATACATTTCTCAATTACGGCATTCAGCCCCAGTTGCTGCAACTTTGCAGCAACTACCAAGGCCGCGTCACGATTCATGAATCTCCCGACAGTAACCAAGGAAGTCGGCAGCTGTACGTTGACCTCTTGTAAACTCACAGAAATTCCCAAAGTAGCCAATCGTTGCTGTTCTTTTAACGCACCTCCACGGCTGAAAAAAGATCCTGCGTACAACCGGTAGCCTTTTTCCCCCAAGTTCAGCAGAAAGCCTCCAGCGCCAGTCTTGCGCAGCTTAGACAACTGTTTTTTGGCAAGCTGCAGTTCTGAAAAATCACCGTAGGTCAAACGCGTAACCAGTCGCTGCTGTTTTGCCCCGGTCGCAATCTGTGGGTTCAAGCCGGCACTTTTGATCTTTTGTTCGGTTTTCGCCAATTCAGAAGAGGCGTACTCACCGATCTTCAACGTATAGATTGCATTGTCTGTTTCGGGCAGGTTCGATTTTGTCGCGGTTGGTGCTACTGGGTCGTCTTTTGACGCCACCGGCAGCGGCTTTTGTGGCGTTGAATTTTCAATGCTCTTTTTCTTTGCGAGAAAATCTACCGGGCTGCTGAGTGGATAGTCAAGGTGCTCGGTACCCGCTGTCACCTTTTCTGGTTGGCCGGTATCGATGTTGATATTCAGCCGCTCAAGCAGAACACCGGCATCTTTCCAGAGTCGCGCAACCGCATTGGCAAAAACCTCCAGTGCTTCAGTCTGATTATTGCCGGCGTTGATCAAGTCTCGCTCCGCATCGAGCAGGTCCTTGACCTTCGAAGTTTTTTCGGCGACCCCCAGACGATATTTCTCAAACTGCTTTTGGGCTGCATTAAAAGCTTTATCGGCGACCTGCATTTGCACGCGGGCGGAGACCAAGGAGCGCATATCCATTTCGATTTTATCCCGCAGTTGCCATTCGAGGGCGGTGATCCGGCTTTTTATCTGTTTGGCTCTCAGTTTCTTGCGCTGGTACTCACTTTTCGCCATATTATTACCGAGCGGCACACTTAGCTGCAGGCCGGCTGACCACCAACGTCCTCTGCCTTCGCCAATCTGCTCCAAGCTGTCACTAAACTGATCCTCGATCCCCCGGAAACCGATGCCGCCGGTTACGGCCAAGTTGGGCAGCAGGCGCCTTTTAGCCACCCGTTCCTGCAGCTGACCTGATTCCAGGCTAATTTGCAGCTGCTTCAGGTCCGAGCGATTTTCCAACGCCAGTTGGATTGCCTGTTCCGTGGTTTCCTCCGGCTCGACCCGCGACGGGGGGTCGACGGGAACCAGCGTCAGTTTCTGCTGCTCGCCGAGCAGATAACGCAGCTCTGCTTCCTGGTCCTTGATCTGTTTTTCCGCCGCCACCAGATCACGCAACCGTTGGCTGATAACGTATTCGGTATTCGCCAGTGCCACTTCCTGTTGCCTGCCAGAACCGATCTGCCGCTGAATCTGCTCCAACAGTCGCTGGGCCGAGCTCAACCCGCTCTTTTTCGATTCCAAAACCTGCCGCAAGGTATAAAGCCGGTTATAGGCTTTGATCACTTGGTAGACGGTCTCGGTCACCGATTCCCGAAACTCCTCCAGAGATTCCTTATGGGAATTCTCCGCCAGGGTTATATTGAGTTCCATATTTTCCCGGCCGAAATTCTTCAACAACGGTTGCGACAGGGTGATACCAACAGAGGTGTACCAGTCGGTCCAGTTGACGCTCGGATCATCAGAAACAGGTTTGGAATAGCCGGTATAACTTGATGCGGTCAGGCTACCGCCGCTCGGCAGATACTGGGTTAAACCGATTGAGGTCGTCGTGTCCTTTACCCCATAGGTTTCGCCGGTATAAAAGGTCTGCCCGTAATTCGCGGAGGCACTTAGATAGGGGTCGTAAATACTCTGGCTCTGCTGAATTTCGGTTTTTGCCAACGAAGAATCTAGCGCATAGACGTGCAAATCGAGGTTGTTGCTGAGCGCCATCGTCAGCGCCTTTTTTAGCGACAGGTCGATCGCAGCATCAGAACCGACCGCGTTAGTACAGGAAATTAACAGGAAAAAACAGCCGCACAGGAAAAGACAGGAGCTAGAAAAAAGTCTGGTCATCATCTCAGCCATGAAAAAGCTGCCCTCCCCGAAGGGAGGGCAGTAACCCATTAAAGGGCGTTGATCGCGTCAATCTCTGCCTGGGTTGCATTGACGCGGCCACCGATATGGCTGGACGGAACGTTCGCACCATAATTGGCCTGGCCGTGACAACCGGAGCAGTACTGGTTGTACAGAGCTGCGCCGTCGAGGACCGGTGTTGGATCAGGGGTCACGATCGGATCAGGGGTCACGATCGGATCAGGGGTCACGATCGGATCAGGGGTCACGATCGGATC
>NZ_QKAP01000106.1:11373-11975 GCF_003247215.1 Malonomonas rubra
GGGGTCACGATCGGATCAGGGGTCACGATCGGATCAGGGGTCACGATCGGATCAGGGGTCACGATCGGATCAGGGGTCACGATCGGATCAGGGGTCACGATCGGATCAGGGGTCACGATCAAGTCGTCATCGTCTTCAACATCGGCAGCATCGTCGTCGCTGTCATTGCTCTTGTCGTAACGATGCCACTTCACATCACGATTCTTTTCATACGAGTCAAAACGCCGCTGCTTATTGGCATCGCGGTCGTAGGCAAAACTGATACTGAACAGGCAAGTCAACAACAGGGAAACAATCCCGAATAAAGCAACAATTTTTTTGAATTCACTTAGCATTTTACTTCTCCATTTAGCTTTTTCATTTAAGGTGGTTTTCCATGTAATTACGGCTTCCAACAATTCAGATATCGGCTCGACACACCTCCTCTTGTTTAAGACCCCGGCTGTTGAGGTCCGGACACACAAAAGCCGGGACCGATTAGTGGAGATACTTCGGCAACCCGGCTGTCTACGTGAGACCCTATAGGTTTTCCGCCCCACCCTCGCGAGTGGTTTAGTATTATCGTGTATCGTTTCGTTCTGCTTCGGTGAGAAATAAAAAAC
>NZ_QKAP01000026.1 GCF_003247215.1 Malonomonas rubra
ACCTGCCGTTGCGGTCAGGCTGCCGCCGATTTCCGCTATGATGCCGGGAATGATCGGTATGTCGGTGCTGACGTTGAGCAGGGTTTTGTTGATTTCCCGGCGGGCAAAAATTTCCACGTTGCTGGGAATGCCGATCTCTCCGGAGACGGTAACCTCGCCATTGGGGTCGAAGCGGATGCCGGCGGTGCCCTGCAGCCAGGGCGCTATCTGAATGGTAGCGGAACCGCTGCCGTAGACGTTGAGGGCACCGTTCGGCATCGGCTCGCCGCTGGGGCGGCCGTCTTCGCCCACCGCACGATTGCTGGCGCCGGCGGTGACGGTGCCGGACAACATGCCACGCCGGAACGCGCCTGAGAATTCGGCGGTGAAGGCACCGTCGTCGTAGTTGACGGTGAGTTGGGAATCGATACCGGGAATGGCTGGCTGTGCGGTACCTGTGGCGCGTACTTTCCAATCATCGCCACGCTTGTTGACGGTGACATCAATGGAGCCGGAACGAATGGCTGGGTTGGCGGCCAGTTGCAGATTGCCGCCGATAGTGAGGCCCTCGGCCTCGGAATAGGCCACGGTAAGACCCGCCTGCTGAATGCCGGGGATGTTGGGTTCGACGTTTCCAACCGCACTGAAATTGCGGTTATTGTAACTTGTTGAGATAGAGGCGCTACGGATACCTTTGATTTTATCGGGACTGGTAATTGCAAGAGTACCACTGACGCCAAACCCATCATTGCTGCGATACCACATTTGCAAATCGGCCTGATCGAACAGGCGGGTGTCAGCATTAAATCGGCCAGAGAGTCCAAAATTCCCCTCACTGTCGAGTTCAGCTGAGAGTGAACCTTCACCGAAATTTCGAACTGTGAATTCTAGCCCGCCTCCCGCCAGGAGGCGTTCTCCATCGAACCCCAGTGTGACAGAGGCATCAGTGATTGTCATGCCTGGAACAGGTAAACGTTGAGCCGCGGAGGTCGCATCAAGTGTATAAAAGATTCCCAGGCGTCCGTTGTCAATGCGTCCGGGTAATTGAAGACCTGACAACAGAGGATGGGTCGGTCTTAGCATAGCGGTGGCAAAAAGACCGTTACCTATTCCAAAATTACTCAGATCGACCGGACTTGCTCCAGCCAAATTGACCGTAGGCGGCAGATTTGCCAGAGCTTCGCTACTGATACGGACAGCAAAGTCAGCATCAGCATCCTTGAGCAGATCAATGGAGAAAGGACCTGTTTGGTTTTCAACCGAAACAGCCGTGCCCAAATCCAGAGTTGCGTTCAAACCACCAACCCTGGTTCCAGCGGAGGCGGTATTGTACCCACTGTCCAACTGGATGTTAACCATCCTGAATCCTGATAAAGCGGTTTGTTTAGCACGTGGTATCGAAAAGGAAGATGCATTGGCTCCGTGTGTAATTTTAGCTATTACCAAACCCCCCGTGGGTGACAACACCGAAAGCATGGAGGCGTTGCCTTGGCGATCGCGCATTGATACATCGAGCAAGCTCAAGACGTGTGACAGATTTTGGATGTCGGTCCTGCTCCAGAAGGTACTGGCCCCTTCAGCTCTGCGTCGTTGGTGGCCACCGGTTGCAGCGACTCGAGTGAACTTAACGGTTCTGCTATTTAGTATGTCGCTGGGTGTGGGTTTGGTACCGGGTGATCCCGGCAAGCCCGTAAAACTGGGATGGTTGGCAGGGCGTACGTCAATGGTGCGGCGCACAGCATCCCTAATCTCGTAGCGGAACGAGGAACCAACGCTTGCGTTGTGAGTAGAATTGAGCAGTTCCATATTGTCAAAAGCATCAGGTCCACCTAGTTGATGCTCTACGATGTGGTCCACTTGATAAACGGCAGGAGCGCCTGTGTTGTCCCAGGTAGGGATTTTTAGCAAATCCAAAAATGCAGCTTCGTCAGGTGCTTCTACAACGCGATTTCCACCCCTGACATTGAGGCGAAGCCGAAAACCAGTCGCAGTACTGGGGCGTTGATCCGGGTGAATTCTATTAATATCTGGACGTATGGTTTCCAGCCACGTGGAACGTTGAGCAGTTTCGCGATTGGCGCTGATACTTCCTGCCGCACGTCGCAAACTTCCGGCGCGAGCCATGGCCTGATAGCGGGCACCGTGGCGAGATTTTATAGGCGGTATTTCTAATGGTTCCGTTGCTTCGAATTCCGTGGTTGCAGCGCCATCACCAGTTACTTGCCGAGCAATTTTATTTTTTTGCTGAATGCCTCCGCTTTGCTGCATAACATGGGCAAGTTCGTGAACTAGCAATTCACGCCCGTTTTCAGTTTTCGGGGCAAATTCACCAGGAGCAAAGTAGATGTCATTGCCGACGGTAAACGCGCGCGCGTTCAATTCCTTACACAATTGGGCGGCTTCCTCATCGGTATGAATAACGACATGGGATAAATCCTGCCCAAGTTGTTTTTCCATATCGCGTAGTACGGTTTCTTGAAGCGGTGTACCGCGGCCACGACTATTTTCGATACGTTCCTCCACCGTCGGCTGGGCTTCCGTCGTTGTGGTTTCGCTGCTTGCGGAAGAAGCCGATTGTTCTTCTTGTTGTGGTGTTTCTTCCGACCGCATCATTTTTTTTTGTAGTGTATTCTGTTCCTCCTCCGATTTGGCTGATTCTGTTTTACGGAAAACTCTTGCTACCGCTTTTTGTTCCTCATCTGCCTTTGCTGTTTCCGTTTTTCGGCGCAGTCGCTTCTGTACCGCCTGCTCTTCTTTCGGCTCTTCGGTTTCCACCGAGCGGCGAACAGTGGCGGCTTGTTGTTCGTCTTCCGGTTTTTTAGCACGGCGCAGTTTGGGTTGCGCTTCTTCTTCCTCTTCCTCCGCTTGCCGGGCCACGACACGGTTGATCCTTCGCAGCAGCCGTTGCGCACTGGGCACCGGTTTGCTGGAGATCATTTCTTTGTCTTCCTTCGGACCGGGTTCCGGCTCTTTTGGCGCACGACTGACTTCCCGTGCCACCTGATCGGCTTCCTGTTCCTCTTTGTCGTGGGGCTGACTGACCGCCATC
>NZ_QKAP01000027.1 GCF_003247215.1 Malonomonas rubra
ATTTAAGAACAAACCGTATTCACCTGATTGTGGAATTATCTGGGTGAAGACAGGGTGCAAAAACTTCTTGCCTGTAAACGACAAAACACCGATAACTGCAAAAATTCATTTTCAGGAGGAAACTATTATGTCTGAATTTAGCAACGTGACCGTGGTCAAAGCCGCCAATATTTACTTTGATGGCAAGGTGACCAGTCGAACCATCAAATTTACGGACGGATCCAGAAGAACTCTTGGCATTATGTTGCCGGGCGAGTATGAATTCGGCACCGATGCTGCCGAGTTGATGGAGATTCTCAGTGGCGAACTGCAGGTGTTGTTGCCCGGCAATGACCAGTGGCAGGATGTCAAGGCAGGAGAATCGTTCGAAGTGCCGGCCAACTCAAAGTTTCAACTCAAAATCAGTGTATTGGCCGATTATTGCTGTTCATATCTCAAATAACCCGACTAATATTGGCGTGCAGAAAAGTATCTGGGCCAGACACCATTCGATGTCTGGCCTCTTTTTGTTAGCCGAACTGGTGATCTATTTTTGATTCGGTGTAGAATAAAGAAAACAGACAAAGGAGGTTTTTTATGATAGAGGCTCCTTGTGAACAATGTGGTCGTCTTTGGGCAGAAGATGAATTGCTTAAGCGCGAAGATAACGGGCAGATGGTCTGCCCGGAGTGCTCCGGGCTGCTGACCGATGAAGATTTAAGCTGCGAATATGACGAAACCGGTTGATCCTCTGCGTTCCCTGCGGCCTAGTATCCATACTGGCCGCAGGGAAAGGCTTTATTTTCTATGCCTAATCGATAAGGTTATCTAGGGAGAGCGGGAGCCTTTGCTTACGGCCCCAATAGCTTCTCCTTCTGCAATTCCTCCAGCAACACACGTCCCTGATCAAAATTATCGAAAATAATCGCCGAGGTCATGGTGGCGCTGGTGACGGCATCGATAGTTGGATCGAATTGCCAGTTTCCAGCTAGGTGTTTGCCGATCACCCGCTTTCGGAAGTTGTAGACCTCCAGCAGGTTCCATTCGACGTTTCCGTATTTGGTCAGGTGCAACGGCACAAAGTCGAGGATGAGACCGGTTCGGTCGAATAGATAGTAGAAATGCACGCTGTGGCAGATGTCGCAGATTGCGGAACGGTTGGCCACTTCGGCGAACAACGGTTGGCGCTTGCCGTTGCGCGTCACTGTGGCGGTGTAAACCCAGCGGCCGCTTTCCAGTTCCAGCCTGCGAAAATCGCTAAGCTGCTCCCCTTGGGCGGCGAAACTCTGCTCGATCATTTGGGCAATCTCCCCATCTGCCTGCGGTGGGTGCAATTTCTCTGCAACCAGTTCGGTTTTTTCCCGGGGAACGCTGAATTCACTGATCGGCATGCTGAGCATCTCTTTTAGGTAGCTGAAGAGATCGTCCATCTTGTAGTCTTCTCCCAGTTGGGTGCCGGCGATGATGCTGGTTCCGCCCGGCTTGTCACGCAGCACATAAAGGCTGAATGGCGTCGGCCCGGCGCGCAGGGCACGGTGCAGTTTAAAGCTGCGATCGGCCACCACCGGGAAGAGCACGTCATAGATATCGACGAAATCCTCAATCTGTTCGGGGCTGTTGGCAACGGCGACTCCGAGCATTTTGATCCGGCCGCGGGTTTCCGGATCGGCTTCGATCATTCGGTAAAGCTGGTTGTACGGTTTGGTCTGCTTTCGACAGTGGGGGCACAGGACATTGAGCATCTCGACCAGTACCACCTTGCCGGTTACCTGTTTTAGGGTAAAAGGTTGTTGGTCCGGCAAGCCGAGGTAGGCGCGCTGCTTTGCCGATTGTGGTGCGGGAAGTTGTATTTCCGGAAAGCTGTCACCCATATCGAGCGGCTCTGCAGGGCTCTGCCGACCTGGAAAAAGCAGGAGCAGCAGAATGCAGAAGATGACGCAGAAGGTTGTTCTATTCATGGCGATGGCTCCCCGGTCGGAAGTGTGTCGGGTTGGTTTTTAAGGTTATTTTACATATTTCCAGACTATCAGAGCTTTTCTGCTAGTCTAGAGCCTTTAAATAAAAAGCCACCGCTGCAAATGCAGTCGGTGGCCTTAATTTTCTGAATAAATGTTCCTTATCATCCCCTCCAAATGATGTCAACAGATTGGATTCATTAGCGAATTAACAAGGCAAGCGCAAACACTATCCTGCAAGCTCGCTTTTGACTTTTTTCCGTAGACTCTTGCTGGAAATGAAGCCGATGCTATAATGATTACCGAAACAGTTATAATTCTCTCTTTCACAACAGCTATGGAAAGGATTCATTATGATGGAAAGTTACAAGTGCATGACGTGTGGCGTGATTTCGGATGAGATGGATCACCTTTGTGAGCCTGAACAGATGCAATCGAGGAAGGAGTATTGCGGTTCCGGCCCGGAGCATATCAGCAAGATGTGCGACGAGATGGACCGTAATCTTCAGTTTCAATGCTTTACTTGCGGTCGGCCGAGCGACAAGCCCGACATGATTTGCAACCCGACCCCGATTCGTTGAGGGGCGTGCTACCAGGATATAGCCCTCTCTTTCCCGTCACAGCGTTGTGATTTCATCAAGTGGCAAAGACGCCTGCGTTGAGAGCTTTCTCTTCGTGGTTCTTTTTTGTTTGGCAACTTCGAAGCGTCCCTGACAAGGAGTCAGAAATGACTGTGGAAAATAGAGTCCCGGAAAAAAGTCGTGTCGCTATACATCAGGCAGGACATGCCGTAGCACAGGCTCTGGTTGGTCGCGGTCGCTTTGAGGTTGCCCATGTCTCCCTTGCCAGCGAACACGGCGGGACCTGGCGCGGAGTTCCGGCAGTGGGGGATGCATCCATTGACCGGGAGATGGTTTTGGGCCTGTACGAGTTCGGTTTGGTGACGCTCGCGGGGATTGCTGCCGAAGAACGCTATCAGGCAATGAGTGACCCGGAGGAGGAACCGCTGGTGGCGATCAGCGATTTAGCCGACTGGCACCAGCAGGCCTGGCAAGTTCTGCAAAGTGAAGCGCGTATCCAGCTGGTTGGCTTGAATGTGATGCAGAAATTACAGCAGTGGTTTGCTAATAAGCAGGTCTGGCAAGTTGTAGAGTCATTGGCGAGGGAGCTACTCGAAAAGGATTCGGTTCAGGGCGCGCGGCTGCAGTTTCTTCTGGCTCCGCTACAACAGGAATAAATGTTAGGCCCTCACAGAGTGCGAGGACTTTTCACATAAAGCCTACCCACCGAGGTAGGCTTTTTTCACTTCCGGATTGCCTAACAGCTCCGCACTGGTTCCCTCGGCAACAATGTTGCCAGTGTCCAAAACGTAGCCACGATGGGCCAAGTGCAGTGCCAGGTTGGCGTTCTGCTCGACCAGCAGGATGGTCATTCCTTCTTCGTTGAGCTGCTTCAGTTTGCGGAATAGTTCGTACTTGAGCACCGGGGCGAGGCCCATCGACGGCTCATCGAGCAGCAGGATTTTACAGCCGGTCATCAGTGCGCGACCGACGGCGAGCATCTGCTGCTCGCCACCACTGAGCGATTCGCTGCGCTGGTTGCGACGTTCTTTCAGGCGCGGGAACAGGTCGAAAACCCGTTTGTATTCCGATTCGAGATCGGCGCCTTTTTCGCGGGAGTAGGTCGCCAACTTCAGGTTTTCCATAACCGACAGGTTGCCGAAGATCCGTCGTCCTTCCGGCGAGAGAGCGAGATGGAGTTTTTTCACCACGTCGGAGGGGCGGGTCTTGAGAATCGATTTCCCCTGAAATTTGATGTCGCCGCCGACGATGCGCGGAGCTTCAGGAGGAGGCAGCCGGGCGATGGTGTAGAGGCTGGTGGTCTTGCCGGCGCCGTTGGCGCCGATCAGGGTGACTATCTCTCCTTCGTTGACATGAAAGCTGATTCCATGCAGCGCCTGAATATTACCGTACTTGACTTCGAGATTTTCGACTTGCAGAAGCATCAGATATTATCATCTCCCAGATAGGCAGTAATGACCGCCTGGTTGTTACGGATATCGTCCGGGTTGCCTTCGGCGATGGTTTCACCGAAGTCGATCACCTTGATCTGGTTGCATAGCTCCATCATCACGTCCATGTGATGTTCGATCATCCAGATGGTGACATCGAATTTTTCGTGAATCCAGCGCACCAGCCGGATCAGTTCCTTGACGTCAGCCGAGTTGAGTCCGGCGGCCGGTTCGTCGAGCAGCAGCAATTTCGGGTGGCTCGACAGGGCGCGGGCGATCTCAAGTTTGCGCTGGGTTCCGTAGGGGAGGTTCTTCGGGAATTCTTCGGTGTAACGCTGCAGGTCGAAAACTTCGAGCAGTTCGTTCGCTTCCTGTTCAATTTCCGTTTCCCTTTGCTTATAGCGTCTGTTGCGTATCACGCTGTGGAAAAAGCCGTAACCGAGTCGGTAGTGTTGGGCGACGCGGATGTTGTCGAGTACGGTCATGTCGTTCCAGAGGCGGATGTTCTGGAAGGTACGTGCCACGCCGAGTGAGGTGACTTTGTGGGGACGCAGTCCGGCGGTCGGTACGCCATCGATCAGAATCTTCCCCTCGGTCGGTTGGTAGAAGCCGCTGACCAGGTTGAAGACCGTGGTTTTACCGGCACCGTTGGGCCCGATCAGTCCGGAGAGCTCGCCCGGCATCAGCTTGACGTTGAAGTCGTTGACGGCGGTCAACCCGCCGAAGCGTTGGGTCAAACCGCTGATTTCAAGGACCGGTGTGGTATCTGTTTGTATTTGTGCTTGTGTCATCATTTGAACCTGTAGAACTTTTTCAGCCGGGGAAAGACATCGCTCAGCTCACGGTTGCCCATGATCCCTTCGGGGCGGAACTGCATCAGAATGACAAGGAGCAGCGGAATCAACACCCACTTGATAACACCCGCCGAAGGCTCCCAGTCGGGAAACATGAAGGTAAGCGGTGAGACCAGCCCATCAATGATCGCCTGCGAACGGAGTACTTCCAGCAGCCCAGTGAACAGGATCGCGGAAATGATGGCACCGGAAAGGGAGCCCATGCCACCGAGATAGACCATCACCATCGCCTCGGTCGATTTAAGGATGTTGAACGACTGCGGGTTGACGTAGCCGATGATGTGGGCGTAGAGCCCACCCGCGCAGCCTGCCAGCCCGGCGGCGACCATGAAGTTGACGATCTTGATCTTGTTGGTGTTGACGCTCATGATCTCGGCCGCGACCTCGTCCTGGCAGATGGCGTTGACCCCTTTGCCATAGGTGGAGGTGATGAAGCGCCGGATCACCCAGACTGTGAATGTGGTGAACAAAATCACCCAGAACAGCATCCAGGGACCGTCGAAGATATCGATCATTGCCCAGACGGTGTCCTTCATCCCCTGAAAACCGCGTGAGCCACCGATAAAATCCATATTTTCCAGCGCCGAGATAATCATGTAGTTGACGGCGATGGAGATGATCGCTAGGTAGTCGTCGCGTGTTTTGAACGAGGGAATAGAGACCAATAGAGATGAGAGTGCGGCCATTATTCCGCCGATCAGAAGGATGATCGGGAAAACGATCAGTACCGATCCTGCTGGGAACAGCGGAGCACCGAACTTGCTGCCGAAGCAGAACACCGAGAGAATCGATGAGATATAGGCGCCCACACACATGAAGGCGGCGTGGCCGCAGGTAAATTCACCCATGTTTCCGTTGACCAGGTTCAGGCTAGTCGACATGATAATGTTGATGCCGATGGTCATGACAACGATCTGGATATAGTTGTCGATCCAGCGGAAATGGGCTGATACCAGCAGCAGCACGGCAAAGACGACCAGCAATAGGTTGAGGGAGTATTTCTTCATCGTTTCTCTCCCCGCTATATCTTGGTAGACTGCGGCATGCCGAAAAGCCCGGTCGGTTTCATCCACAGAATCAACAGCAAAATGGTGAAGGCGAACAGGTCGCGGTAAGTCGAGGGAAAGACCGTGACTACACCGACCTCGATGAAGCCGAGCAGGAAACCACCGACGAACGCCCCTTTGATGTCGCCGATGCCGCCGACCACTGCTGCAATAAATGCTTTCCAGCCGATCAGCATCCCCATGAACGGCTCCAAAACCGGGTAGCTCATGGCGAACAGCAGCCCGGCCAACCCGGCAAAGGCGGAACCGAGGATAAAGGTGAATACGATGATGGTGTCGATCGGAATTCCCATCAGCGGGATGGCGAACTTATCGTAGGAGATGCCGCGCATCGCCATGCCGATCCGGGTCTTGGTGACCACCCACTGCAGGAATAGAAACACCACAATGGCGGTGACTATGACCAGAACCTTCAGGTTTGTCAGTGTGATGCCGCCCAGGTTCCAGATCTGTTTTTCCAGCAGTTCGGGAAACTTCAACCGGCTGGCGCCGAGCACCGCAAGGTTGGAGTACTCCAGGATCAGGCCGCACATCAGTGCGGTGATAACCACGTAAAGTCGATGTGCGCCTTTGTGTCGCAGCGGGCGGTAGGCGATCCGCTCCAGGGTCACACCGACTATCGAGGTCAGCGCCATGGTCAAGGGCACGGTGATGACGAAGGTCATAGCCGGCGAGAGCCCCAACGCCGGCTTGAGGAGAAAACCTGCGACAAAGAATGAAATGTAGGCGCCGACCATGAAGATGTCGCCATGAGCGAAGTTGATCAGGCGCAGCACCCCATAAACAAGGGTGTAACCAAGCGCAATTAGGGCGTAGAAACTCCCCCACTGCAAGGCGTTCAGGATATTCTGAATAATGAAATCCACAGAAGATCTTCCTTGGGTAAAGCATTGGGATTGTGCGGTCGCATTGAGCGTGCCGCGTTAAGCGCAGTCAGGCGGGAGCCCGGAGACTCCCGCCTGGTTTGTGTCATGCTGATGCGTTAGGGACAGACAGACTCTTCGAAGACGAATTTCCCTTCGTCGGAGATCTTGACGATGACCGCGCACTTGATCGGGTCGCCTTGCTCATCGAATTTGGACGAGCCGGTGATGCCGTCAAATGACTTGATGGCGGATAGGCCGTCGCGGATCGCTTGGCGCATCTCGCGCGGGTTGGAATCGACCTTGCCGGCGTTCTTGATCCCTTCGACCAGCAGACCGATGGAGTCCCAGGTCAGGGCGGCGTAATCAGCCGGCTCAGCTCCGTACTTTTCCATGTAGCGGTCGATGAAAACCTTGGTTGCACCGACTGCACCGGCAGCAGCGTAGTGAGTCGAGAAGTACTGGCCGTAGCACTGTTCGCCGCAGAGCTTGATCAGGTCGGGAGTGCCCCAGGCATCGGAACCCATGAAGGGGCCTTTGTAGCCGAGGTCGCGGGCCTGCTGGACGATTAGGGCGACTTGGTTGTAGTTGTCAGGGATAAAGATAAAGTCAGGCTTGGTGGCGATGATCGTGGTCAGTTGTGCCGAAAAATCCTGGTCCTTGGTGCCGTGCGATTCGAAGGCGACGACCGGGCCAAGGCCTTTCGCTTCCCAAGAGGATTTGAAGATTTCCGCCAGCCCTTTGGAGTAGTCGTTGGAGATATCGAAAAGCACCGCAGCGGTCTTGGCGCCGAACTTTTTCGCGGCGAAGTCAGCCACCACCGGACCCTGGAAGGGGTCGAGGAAGGCGGCCCGGAAAACCCAGGGACGATCTTTGGTGGTGTCGGGGTTGGTCGACCAGGGGCTGATCATCGGGACGCGATTGTCATTGCAGGTACCGCCGGCGGGGACGGCTTGCTTGGAGGAGTTGGGGCCGATGATGGCAACGACCTCTTCCTGCTCGATCAGTTTCAGGGCGGCGTTGACGGCAGATTCGGCTTTCGACTCGTTATCCATGTAGATGAATTCGAGCTTGTACTTCTTGCCGCCAACGTCCAGTCCGCCGGCACCGTTGATGTCGGCGAGGTACATTTCCGCAGCATTCTTGGAGCCTTCGCCGACTTCCGGAATGTCACCGGTGAGCGGGATGTTGAAGCCGATCTTGATGGTGTCAGCAGCCATGGCCGGAATGGCCAGCATCATGGCGACAGTGGTCATCAACAGGGTGGTCAGAAATCTTCGCATAAATTCCTCCTTGTCATGTGGTGATGAAAACTGCAGTTACAGAAAAATAAAAAAAAACCGCCCAGTCGGCTGCATTAGTGCTGTCGATTGGCGGCGTCGTTGCTCACCAGAGATTCCGGCGTTGGTCCCTCCTGTGTGAAAATCGAGCGAAACTTTAAGATATGACGTCGTATCATTTTTCAATTCGGGAAAAAAAGCAACAGCTTTTATGGAAAATCAGTTTGATACGAATAAATTCGTGCACTGGTTTTATGGCGGGTCAGGCCGGTAACGATAGATAATTTTCGCCTGCTGCAGCCGCCGATAGGTATTGATTCTCTGGCGATGCTCTGAAAGTTTAAAAAAAATAATCGAAAAAACTTCCCAGATTGAAACCCAGGCGCCGATGATCAAACCTTCGGTAAGAATCTCGGTGTTCTTTATGTCGCTTAACAGGTGATCAAGTGAGGTCGCCAGAATTAGCAGCAGGGTGCCGAGAAACAGGAATTTAGCAATTTTTGCATAATAGCTTCTGCTGCGGTTTTTTTCGCGGCGGACCTGATAGCGGAAAAAATTGTAAAATCCTTGGCGGGCACGTTCTTCTTTTTGTGGGTCGTAGGCTGCTTGCGGCAGGCTCATGCTGATGCACAAGGAGGACCGGTTCGGAATTTCATCACAGCAATCGCTCAGATATTCGAGCAAGTCTTCGTCGAGATCGCGATTGTGCTGAGGGGAAAAATCCCATTCACTGTAGAGTTCTCGGTAGAAATCGAGATCAATATCGATGAAGAACGTTCCTGTTTTCGGGTCGAAACGATAAACTTGCTTGGGGTCGAATTTTTCTTCGCGCATAAAGGTTCTCGCAGGACTTTGTTATTTGCCGATGATCATGTTTTTATGCCATTGTAATAGCTGACTCGGATGGTGGTAATAGCTTTTTCGGAATAGTCTCTTTATCTGCTCGACATCATTTGAGGTGTGTCTTTGCCGCATTTTGCCGCGAACTTTGCGGAAGCTTGTCAAGGAGAAGTTGGAAATGAGTAATCGCGCTGCGAAGCTCCTCTTGATTACCGTTATGGGCGTGTTGGTCATCGTTTTTTTTGCCTTCGATCTTGGACAGTACCTGACTCTCGATTACTTGAAAAGTCAGCAGCGTGAATTTAATCAATATTACCAGCAAAATAGCCTGTTAGCTCTCGGCATCTACTTTCTTATCTATGTGCTTGTGACGGCACTTTCGCTGCCGGGGGCTACGGTCATGACCTTGGCAGGCGGGGCACTGTTCGGCTTCTGGGCGGCGCTGATTGTTATCAGTTTCGCCAGCAGCATCGGCGCAACCCTGGCTTTTCTGGTTTCCCGCTTTCTGCTGCGCGATTGGGTGCAGGGCAAGTTCGGTGACAAACTGCAGGCGATTAATCAGGGGGTGGAAAAAGAGGGTGCTTTCTATCTCTTTTCGCTGCGGCTGGTGCCGCTCTTCCCCTTCTTCGTTATCAACTTGGTAATGGGGCTGACGCCGCTGAAAACCTCGCTGTTTTATTTTGTCAGTCAGGTGGGGATGTTTGCTGGTACCGTGGTTTATGTCAATGCCGGTACCCAGCTCGGCCAGCTTGAAAGCGCCGCTGGGATTCTCTCGCCGGGGCTCATCTTTTCGTTCGTGTTGCTCGGCATCTTCCCGCTGCTGGCGAAAAAATCGCTCGTCATTTTTCAGGCTCGCAAGGTCTACACTGGTCATCAAAAACCGCAGCAGTATGAGTACAACCTGGTAGTGATCGGCGCCGGGAGCGCCGGATTGGTCAGCAGCTACATCGCTGCTGCGGTCAAAGCGAAAGTGGCGCTGGTCGAAAAGCATAAAATGGGGGGCGACTGTCTGAACACCGGCTGTGTGCCGAGCAAGGCGTTGATTCGCAGTGCCAAGATGCTTTCCTACGCCAGACGAGCTCAGGAGTTCGGCTTCGAAAGAGCGGAAGTCAAGTTCGATTTTGCAACGGTGATGGAGCGGGTGCATCAGGTGGTACGGAAAGTCGAACCGCATGACTCTGTCGAGCGCTACACAAACTTGGGTGTCGAGGTGATCGAGGGCGAGGCGCTGATCACCTCGCCGTGGATGGTGGAAGTGGACGGGCGGGTGCTGACCACCCGCAGCATCATCGTCGCGACCGGCGCCCGGCCGTTTGTACCTCCGATCAAAGGGCTGGAGCAGGTCGACTACCTGACCTCAGACAATCTCTGGGAATTGCGTGAACTGCCTGAGAAGCTGGTGGTGCTTGGCGGTGGGCCAATCGGTTGTGAGTTGACGCAGGCATTTGCCCGCCTCGGCAGTGCGGTCACACAGGTCGAGATGCTGCCGCGGATAATGAGTCGTGAGGATCCGGAGGTCGGCGATTTTATCCAACAGAAATTCGCCAGCGAAGGAATCAAAGTAGCAACCAGTCATGCGGCCCAAGAGGTGCGACTGATTGATGGCCGGCAGGTTCTGGTCTGTGAGAATGACGGCAAAACAGTCGAAATTGAATTTACGCACCTGCTGATTGCCGTCGGACGCAAGGCGAATGCGACCGGTTTTGGGCTCGAAGAGCTGGGGGTGCGGCTCAGCGAGAAGGGGTCGGTGGCGGTCGATTCGCTAATGGCGACCAATTTCCCTAACATCTTCTGCGCCGGGGATGTCACCGGCCCCTATCAGTTCACCCACACTGCCAGCCACCAGGCCTGGTACGCTTCGGTCAACGCCCTGTTCGGAACCTTCAAGAGCTTCAAGGTCGATTATCGGGTGATCCCCTGGGCGACCTTTACCGATGCCGAAGTGGCCCGGGTGGGAATCAATGAAACCGAAGCAGAAGAGCAGAATCTCCCCTTTGAGGTGACCCGCTATGGTATTGACGATCTCGACCGGGCGATAGCCGATAGCGAGGACCGCGGTTGGGTCAAAGTGCTGACCAAACCAGGAACCGACAAAATCCTAGGCGTGACCATTGTCGGTCATCACGCCGGTGATCTGCTCGCCGAGTATGTGCTGGCGATGAAGTATAATCTGGGGCTGAATAAAATTCTCGGCACCATTCACACCTACCCTACGTTGGCTGAGATGAACAAGATGGCGGCCGGGGTCTGGAAAAAAGAGCACGCGCCGAAGAAACTGCTTGAGTGGGTGGAAAAGTTCCACACCTGGCGGCGCGGGTAAGGAAAAAAAAGCGGGGCCGGCTGTATAATAGGGGGCAAAGACTGTATGAATTCATTCGTTAGTTAGTGAAATTAGCAATTTAACACTTCGCCGGGAA
>NZ_QKAP01000074.1 GCF_003247215.1 Malonomonas rubra
AGCAGCTGCCACAGAGAAGGCACTGGGACATGTCGAGCAGGAAACGATCCTCCATCTCGACTTCGCCCTTGAGCAGGGCGTCAGCCAGAGCGATCTTGCCGCGGGCGACGCGGCCTTCATGCTTGACCGCACCAAAAGCAGGACAGTGGGCGCGGCAGCAACCGCACTTTACACACTGCCCGATCTCTTCTCGATAGTCTTCGAGTGTTTTGAGCTTGGCCATGATCAGTGTACCTGCCTGTCACTCGGGAAGATCTTGCCCGGGTTGAGGATGTTGTTCGGGTCGAGCGCCCGCTTGATCGTCTTCATGTAGTCGATGGCGTTGCTCGCCAGCTCCAGCGGAATGTACGGCTGCTTCATGATACCAACGCCGTGCTCGCCGCTCATGGTGCCGCCCAGCGCCAGCGCCCCCTTGAAGACTTCCTCGATCGCCTGCTCCGCTTTCTCTTGCTCACCCTCGATCTTGCTGTCGATCATCACGTTGACATGGATGTTGCCGTCGCCAGCGTGCCCGAAGTTAACGATCGGGATCTGATACTTGTCGGCGATCACATCAATCTTACGGATCATCTCCGGCACCTTGGAACGGGGCACACAGATATCCTCGTTGAACTTGTCCGGGTTCACCTTGCGCAAAGACGCTGAAACCGAGCGGCGGATCTGCCAGAGCGCTTCGCTCTCCGCCGGGGTTTCGGCGATGCGAGTTTCAACCACGCCGAGCGGCTTGGTGATCTCGGCGATCCGATTCGCCTGCTTGTCCAAAAATTCCTTGTCGCCGTCGACTTCGATAATCAGTACCGCGTTGGCGTTCTCCGGCACCTGCAGATCGGTCGCCTGACGGACACAGCCGATGGTGCGACTGTCCATGAATTCCAGCGTAGTCGGAATGATCTTGTTGCGAATGATATCGGAGACAGCTTGCGCCGCACCGTCGATCGAGTCGAACACCACCAGCATGGTTTTCTTCGCTTCCGGTTTGGGCAACAACTTGACGATGATCTTGGTAATCACCGCCAGGGTGCCTTCGCTGCCGCAGATCAGCTTGGTCAAATCATAGCCGACCACGCCTTTCATGGTCGGGCCGCCGGTGCGTATGATGTCACCAGTCGGGGTGACTACTTCAAGCCCCAGAATGTAGTCTTTGGTGACGCCGTATTTGACACAGCGCGGCCCGCCGGCACACTCGGCAACGTTTCCGCCAAGTGTGGAGAATTTAAGCGAAGCCGGATCAGGCGGATAGAACAATCCGACCTTCTCAACCGCCTGTTGAAACTGCTCGGTAACCACCCCCGGCTCGACCGTAGAGACCAGGTTCTCCTCGTCGATCTCAAGAATTTTGTCTAAGCGGGTCGTTACCAGCACGATGCCACCGCCGACCGGCAGGCTGCCACCGGTGAAGCCGCTACCGGCACCGCGCGGGAAAACCGGGATGAGACATTCGTTGGCCAGCTTCATGACGGCGGAGACCTCTTCGGTGCAGCCGGGATGCACCACCACGTCGGGTAGAAACTGTTTCTGGGTGGCATCGTAGGAGTAACAGATCAGATCGGCCTGGTTGGTCGATACCTGCTCAGCACCGACGATCTGCTCCAGCTTGGCAATAAATTCACTATTCAACATCGCTTGATTCCCTCTATTCACAAATGAGAAGGCACGAAGGGTACCACAAAGTGGCGCCTGCGTGCCTGTAATTTCCAGAATAGGGGTCATTATCCAATAAATGACCTAAAAAGTCTATTTTTTGCCAAACCAGCCACTCTTCCCGATAAACTTTTCCACCCGGTTACGTCCTTTCTTCTTGGCGTTATAGAGCGGCTTGCCGTGCTTGGAACGCTCCATGTTTAAAAAAGAGAAAAAAGCACTAGGCTGCGCACTGCGTTGGTGCCAAGAATCGTCAGAGCCTGCTGGATCGTAACGACTTCGTTTGGAAAGTTGTAAAAGGAGGGATTGACTACCTTGTGAATTTTGGTCGACAGCAACACATCCCGTGAAATCAACTTGGTGATATCGTAGGTGTAGGTTTCCTCTTTGCCAGAGATATTGATCAACGTCTATGCAACCGTCGAGAGCGTCGGCAAAGAACCGGAATCGGTGACCTGCCGCAAGACGTCTTCTTTTGCCTACATAACTACCCTTTCTTTGCGACAACCGGTAACACCGTTCCACCATCAGGAATCACAACTACCTGCGGAACTGCAGGCAACATTTCTTGCGCCATCACAATTGCGGTCTGCAAATTCGGCGCCTTTTCCATCCCCATCTTCGCCGTCTGATCAGCACTGAACTCGCTGATCAGAATTACCCGAAAGCGGCGTGCCTTGGCCAGGGTGGCATGAGCGGTCTGCCCGTTGATCTGATAATCGGCCCGCAGCGCCGCCTCGAACTGATCCAGATCCTGATAGTTGAACCAGTTGAAGAAGGTCGGATGTCCGAAGCCGTCCCGGCAGGCGGCGAGCAGAATGATCGTTCCCCCTTCGCGCACCGCCCGGCAGCCGTAATCGAGCGCCTTTTGTGACTGAATAAAATTGATGTCCTTCGGCTCCCCGCCACAGGAAATAATCGCCAAATCGGCCGCATCCAGCAGCGGCACGGCGAACAGATCCCGCACCTGTTCACAAGCCGCCAGATGCGCCTGCTCCAGCTCGCCACAGTAGACCGCCAGCAACTGTTTCTGCGGTGACAGAACCGTGTTAAGCAGGAAATCGGGCTTGGCCATTCGGGCTGCTTGCAGCAGGTTGCGATGCACCGGATTGCCATCGAGACAGCCGGTCACCGCATTGGGGTGCTTGCCGCCGACTTCCGGCGGATTGAACACGGCGAAGTGGCTCTGCATGCAGGTTTCGCGGCCTGCGACACCCGGCACCAACCCCTTGCGACCACCACCGAAGCCGGCAAAATAGTGAAAACCGACAGTGCCGGTAACGATCAACCGGTCCGCCTCCACTGCCCGGCGATTGAGCAGTACCGGAATACCGTTTTCGGTCTGTCCCAAATCGACCAATTGCTGCGGATCATCACAATCATGATCGAACACTTCAATCCGTCCGTAAAGTGGGCCAAGAATCTTCCGATGCTCCTGTTCACTCTGCTTGCGGTGAATGCCGAGAGCGATCAGAATACTTATTTTGGCATCCGCTACCCCGAGCCGATTTAACTCCTCGACCAGAATTGGCAGATAGAGTTCGCTGCCGGTATAGCGGGTGATATCGGATGTGACGATCACGACCGATTCGCCCGACTGGATGATCTGCTCCAACGGCGGGCTGCCGAGCGGCTTTCGCAATGCCGCACGAATCAGTGTCGCCGCATCACCAACTGGCTGCTCTTGCAGCTTCAGCGTCATAAAATCCCACGGCAGGTGTCCAGCCTGATTTCCCCCACCATATTTAAGGTCGATCTCCGCCATGTCAAATCCTCCGCCAATTCTGGGCAAATACCCGTTAATACTAAAGAGCTTTTCAGCTTTCCGCAAGGCGTGGATTGATCTTCTTGCAGCCGCCCCAACCTTGTGATAAGTAAGACAATCAATCAAATTTCCGCCGTCGCAGGAGGGACGAAAAATGAACCTTGAAATTCTACCAGTGACCAACCCGAAGCCGCAAATCGAAGACGAAAACAGCTTGGTCTTCGGCAAGTTGTTTACCGACCGGATGTTTGTCATGGAATACCACACCGGCAAGGGTTGGCACTCGGCGCGCATTCAACCCTATGCCCCATTCACCATGGATCCAGCGGCGATGGTCCTCCACTACTCACAGGAAATCTTCGAAGGCCTCAAAGCGTTTCGCCTAAAGGATGAGTCGATTGCCCTGTTTCGACCGGCCGACAACGTTGCCCGCTTCAACCAGAGCGCCCGGAGGATGTGCATGCCGGAGGTTGACGAGCAGTTTTTTCTCGACAGCATGCTCGAACTGATCCGTCTGGAAGAACGTTGGGTTCCGCGTTCTGAAGGAACCAGCCTCTATATCCGGCCAACCATGATCGCCACAGAGCCGATGCTCGGCGTGCGCCCTGCCGACCAGTACCTCTGCTACGTCATCCTCTGCCCGGTTGGTGCCTATTACAAAGGCGGAATCGCTCCGGTCAAGATCTGGATTTCAGATCACTACGTCCGCGCCGCCGATGGTGGCACCGGCGAAGCGAAGACGGGCGGCAACTACGCGGCCAGCCTCTACGGTGCCCGCGAGGCATCGTTAAAAGGCTACGATCAGGTCCTCTGGCTCGATGCCAAGGAAAAAAAATATGTCGAGGAAGTTGGCAGCATGAACATGTTGTTCCTCTACGACGGCAAGATCGTTACTTCGCCACTGAAAGGAACCGTCCTTGACGGTATCACCCGCCGTTCGGCCCTGACACTGCTGACCGAAATGGGCTACCAGATCGAGGAGCGCGCCCTGACCGTGGACGAGGTGATGGAGGGCGCCCAGAACGGTCGGCTTAAAGAAGCCTTCGGCACCGGCACCGCGGTGGTTATCTCTCCGGTCGGCTCCTTCTGCTACAAAGACACTTGCATTCAGTTGGGCGATGGCGAGCCGGGCGAACTGACCATGAAACTGTACAACACCCTGACCGGAATCCAGTACGGCCGTCTTCCCGATCCACATGGCTGGGTCACCACCCTGTAAGCAAACGCAAGAAAGGACCCTACGGGCTGCTTGCTGACAAAGTAAGCAGCCCGATTTATTATGTACTCATAAGACTGGAATAACTACTCAATCTCGGCATTTCACCGACCCTATATATTTTTCACTCCCTCCTGCAAAGTCGCTAAGATACTATTTTGACCGCAAAAAATCTTCCTAAACAAACACTTAACACCACACCACAAAAGTTGGCATAGTCTCTGCTGCAATATCTGAAGTTTAGTAAAAACCTCCGGGAAACCTCAAAACTACCGGTAACGAACTACTCGAAACAAACTTTACGTATAAATATCATCACTTCTGAACAGAAGGAGTCGATTCCATGTGTCGTATTGGAGCAATAAAAAGTCTCAACTATATCCATCCGAGCATGGCCCTGCAACTGATGCAATCACAGCAGAAAGGCCATGACAACTCGGGTTTCGCCATGGTGATGCAGAACCTCGGCGGGATTTTCCGGCAATACAAAAAGTTGCCGACCCTGTCGATGGCTTGTACCGACGCCGGCATCAAAATCGCCGAAGACATCCTGCATGAGATCGGTTTTCTGCGGGTGATGCAATGGGCGCCGGAGGTCAATAACCAGCCCGGCCTCGACATCAACGCCATGCCGAACTACGTGTTCGAAACCTTCGACTACCCGCGCGCCTACCGCAACGCCGACCAGAAAGAGAAGGAAGAGCTGCTGCTTAACACAAGACTGAAGCTGCGCGCGGCGCTCGAGCCGAATGAGGAAGGCTTCGCCTACTCCTTCTGGCCGGATGTCATCACCCTCAAGGAGATCGGCGATCCGCGCGACATCGGTACCTATTTCAATCTGTGGGAACCGAACAAACGCTTTACCGCCAAGGTGATCACCGCCCAGTGCCGGCAGAACACCAACTACGATATCGTCCGCTACGCAGCTCACCCCTTCCACCTCCAGGGCTATACCGCGCTGGCTAACGGCGAAAACACTTTTTATCTGAAAAACAAGGAATTCCAGCAAGGGCTGCACCGCGGCTACATCGGCTTTGAATCAGACTCACAGTGCTTTCTCTACACCCTGCACTATGTCCACCGTGAACTCGGCTGGCCGCTCTCTTACTACAAGCACGTTGTCACCCCGCTGCCGTTCGAAGAAATCGACCAGCGCGAGGATCAGAAGCAGCTGCTCGGCATCCGCCAATCGCTGGCGCACCTGGAGATCAACGGTCCGAACACCATCATCGGCATGCTACCGAACAACACTCTGTTCACCTGCTGCGACGCGAAAAAGCTGCGTCCAGTGGTTATCGGCCGCGACGAGAGCACCGTGGTCATCTCCTCGGAGGTCTGCGGAATCAACGAAATCCTCCCCAATCGTAACTGGGAAACCGATATCTACCCGAACGAGCGGGAAGTTGTCGTGATCGACGACAAATTGGAGGTTCAAAGATGGAAACAATGAGATTGAACGACGTCACGGCCAACGACCTGCCGTGGAAAATCAAATATGACGCCAGCCGTTGCACCATGTGCGGCTCCTGTGTCGCTACCTGCTCCTTCAAGGCGATCCTGCCGAAAGTTGAACGCCGGAGGATGGTCTTCTCCGAAGGCAACTTCCCGGAGCCGAAGCAGCGTTTCTCGGCCGTGCCGGTAATCCGCCAGGCCAAGTCAATCAAGAACTACTGCCGTGGCTGTGGCATGTGCGAAAAGATTTGCCCGAACGACGCCATCAAGCCGGAGCGTAATCCGGATACCCGTCACCCAATCATCACCCGCTGCCTCGGCGGCGACTCGATCAAGCGGGGCGGCCGCAAAAACCTAGAAGGGAGCACTCGGACTCTGGACAAGATTCGCGTTGGCCGCATTTCACAGATGACCGACCCGAGCCTCGATGCCCAGCGTCATACCTTCGACCTGCTGGCACCGTTCGGCCGGATTCTGCCGCCGAAAAAGCTGCCTTTCCATCCTGATCAAGATCAGCAACTGGTAACCACCGATCTGACCCCGCCGGTCAACTGGATCTACCCGGTGATCATCGGCGACATGTCGATCGGCGCACTCTCCTGGCGGATGTGGGAAGGGGTCGCTATGGCGACCGCTTACCTCAACGAAGAATGCGGCATGCCGGTACGGATGTGCTCAGGCGAGGGTGGCGTACCGGTCCGGTTGCTCAAATCGAAATATCTCAAATACCTGATTTTGCAGATCGCTTCCGGCCACTTCGGCTGGAACCGAATTGTCAAAACGATGCCGTACATGATCGAAGACCCGGCCGGTATCCTGATCAAGATTGGCCAAGGCGCCAAGCCGGGCGATGGCGGGCTGCTGATGGCGCAAAAGGTTGCCGAACATATCCAAGCGATCCGCGGCGTACCCAAAGCCGATCTGCTCAGTCCGCCGAACCATCAGGGGCTTTATTCGATTGAGGAGAGTGTGCAGAAGATGTTCCTCTCCTTCAACGCAGCCTTCAAATTCCGCGTGCCGGTGGCCATCAAAGTAGCCGCTTCGGCAACCTCGGTCTCGGTCTTCAACAACCTGGTTCGCGACCCGTACAACATTGTCGGCGGCTTCTTCCTCGACGGCATCGACGGCGGTACCGGCGCGGCCCACGAAGTATCCCTCGACCACACCGGCCACCCGATCGTCAGCAAACTACGCGACTGCTATCTGGCGGCAGTCACTCAGGGTCGCCAGGGTCAAATTCCGCTCTGGGCTGCCGGCGGCCTCGGCAAAACAGGTGACCTCGCTGCAGATGCCTTCAAGATGATCTGTCTCGGCGCCAACGGCGTATTCACAGGCAAACTGATCCTGCAGATGGCCGGCTGCGTCGGTAACGATCAGGGCCGCTGCAACGCCTGCAACACCGGCCTCTGCCCGGCCGGAATCACGACCCAGGAACCGCAGTTGGCACATCGCCTCGACCCGGAAAAAGTGGCGCAGAACATCGTCAATTACTATCTGGCAATGGACCAGGAGTTCAAAAAGCTGATGGCGCCGATCGGTAACTCCTCCCTCCCTGTAGGCCGTGCTGACGCCTTGGTCGCTACAGACCATGCCGTCGCTGAACGTCTGCAGATTCAGCATGTTTGTTAAGGAGGCGTAGAAAAATGGCTGTAAAGATCAAAGGATTTGATGAAAATAAAAAGCGGATCTCGACGCAGCAACTGTTGCAGAAGATCTACGCCGAGCTGGACAAAGGCAAAACCGAGTTCGAAGTCCTCTCCAGCGGTCACCACGATATTGGCGGTCCCCTGTGGACAGAAGATGGCACTCCGCTGAAGTTCACCGTCAAAAACCCGGGTCAAAGGGTCGGATCGTTCGGCCTTGAGGGAACCAGCATTACCGTAAACGGTTCCGCCCCGGCTGACGCCGGCTGGCTGAATGCCGGTGCCGAGCTGATCATCAAGGGTGACTCCGGCGACACCACCGCGCACTGCGCTGCGAGCGGCAAGATCTACGTCGCCGGCAGGGTCGGTACCCGCTCCGGTTCGCTGATGAAACACGACCCAGCTTACGACGCCCCGGAACTGTGGGTGCTCAAAAACACCGGCTCATTCTGCTTTGAATTCATGGGCGGCGGCACCGCAGTCATCTGCGGTATCGACAGTGAAGAATTCGACTCGGTCCTCGGCGACCGGGCCTGCATGGGAATGGTCGGCGGAACCATCTACATCCGCGGCGAAGCGAAAAACCTGCCGGACGAAGTCTGGTTGCTCGACCTAGATGATGCCGACCGTGAATTTTTGAGCAACGGCCTGCCGACCTTCCTCAAGAAAGTCGAACGGAGCCAGCACCTGGAAACCCTGCTCAACTTCAACCAGTGGAAAAAGATCTCCGCAAAAACCTACGAAGAGCGTCAAAAGCACAAGCCGATGCGCCTGACCATGCGTGAGTTTCGGCTCAATAAGTGGGTTGGCGACGGCGGCATCTTTGCCGACGTTGTGACCGACAATTACGACTACACTGCTGGCCTGGTCAACACTGGTAACGACCGACTAAAAATTCCGCACTGGCAGAACAAGGCCTTCTGTGCTCCCTGTGAGGCTGCCTGTCCTTCCTCGATCCCGACCCAGGACCGGATCAACTTACTGCGAGAAGGCAAATACAAGGAAGCGATTGAGCTGGTACTGAACTTTTCGCCCTTCCCGAGCAGCGTCTGCGGCGAAGTCTGCCCGAACCCCTGCATGGACGCCTGCACCCGCCAGTACATCGACCTGCCGGTCTCGATGCAAGCCCTCGGCAAATTGTCGATGGAGGCCGAATCTCCCATGCCGAAGCCGGACAGCGGCAAGAAGGTTGCCATCATCGGTGGCGGCCCCGGAGGCCTCTCCGCCGCCTGGCACCTACGTCTGCTCGGTCACGGCGCCACCATCATCGAAGCGGACAAGGACGTCGGCGGCAAGCTGCGCCAGGTTATCCCGACTGACCGGCTGCCGGCCGAATCGCTCAACAGGGAGATCCAGCGGATCAAGGATATGGGCGTCGCCATTCAGACCGACACCAAGGTCGACAAGGCGATGTTCGAGAAGCTGCAGAAGGATTTCGATGCCGTGATCGTCGCCTCCGGTGCTCACAATCCGGTTGTGATCCCCTTCCCCGGCCATGAGCGACTGGTCAAAGGGCTTGAGTTTTTGAAAGCGGTCAACAACGGTGAAAACCCAACCGTTGGCGAGAAGGTCGTCGTCATCGGTGCCGGCAACGCCGGCATGGACGTCTGTCTTGGCGCCTACGCCATGGGGGCGAAGAAGGTCACCGCCATCGACATCCAGCGGCCGGCTGCGTTCAAAAAGGAAATTGATCACTTCGAAAGACTCGGCGGCACCATCGAGTGGCCGATCTTCACCGAGAAAGTCGATGAGAAGGGGCTGTACACAAAGGACGGCCGCCTGATTGAAGCCGACACCGTCATCATTTCGATCGGCGAGCGTCCCGACCTGAGCTTCATTCCGCGCGAGTGGCTAAATGAGCGCGGTATGGCGCAGATCGACGACTGCCGGCAGATGACCAAAGCGTCTGGCGTTTTCGCCATCGGCGACACCACTGAACCGGGCCTGCTGACTCATGCTATCGGCCACGGTCGCGAGACCGCCGAGTACATCGACGACCTGTTCGCGGGCAAAAAACTGATCGCCAAGAAGAAATTGCCACAGATCTCTCAGGAGTGTCTCAGCAAAGAGCTGTTCCGGCCGCACAACCGCAGCCGCTTCAACTTTACCGACGCAACAAGGGAGACCAGCCGCTGTATCTCCTGCGGCACCTGCCGCGATTGCGGCATGTGCCTAGAGGCCTGCCCGGAAGGCGCAATCCGCCGCGAAGACAGCAAGGATGGCAGCTTCGAGTACATCAGCGACGATCACATCTGCATAGGCTGCGGCATCTGCGCCGGCATGTGTCCCTGCGGTATCTGGGGAATGGAGCAGGTGGTATAACCACTAAAACTCAAATTAGTCTGCACCTTAAGGCGGTCCATCCAGGGCCGCCTTTTTTATTACGTTTCTATCCACCAGACAAAGGTGGATAGAAACGTTTAGTTCCGATGCTCGGGGCCAATTCTCTTACACCGCACTGAATTCTAGGAATCTTCTCAAGAATCAACAAGAAGAAACCATCGAGCCCGCACACGCCGCGGCGTTTAATCAAGCCGGTACTCTCTATGAGAGCCTCAAAATCGGAACCGGCGGGCCCTTGGAGTGAGGCGAAATGGATGTCTTTGAGGATCTTCTGACAAGGCTCGGAGCAGTCCCTGACGTTTTAGGTGTTGGCCTGTCCAGCCCTGGCGGAAAAATTCTCAGATGTTGCAACAAGACGAACTTGGCGTGCTGGCAAATACCTTGGATGAATTGTCAGACAGCCTCGAATGTAGAGATATCAGGCCAGAGCATCAACAAGATCGCCTTCCAAACCAACCCGCAGGCGCTCAACGCCGCCGTCGAAGCAGCCCGCGCCGGGCAGCATGGCAAGGGTTTCACGGTGGTTGCCGAAGAGGTCCGCTGGCAGCACGAAGTGCCAAGGCTGCCTGAGAAACTGCTGAAATGATCGAAGGCTCGATGGGAAAAACCGAAAACGACACCCAGATCGCACAACAAACTTCGACGGTACGGAATGAGATCGTTGGTTCAATTACCAAGGTGACGGATGTGGTGGCCGAAATCACCGCTTCGAGCAACGAACAGGCTCAGGGAATTGCGCAGATCAACCAGAAGTTGGGGCCGAGTTCAGCAGAACACCGCAACGGCGGAAGAGTCTGCTGCTGCAGCGGAAGAGATGAGCAGTCAGGCGGCGCAGATGAAGCAGATGCTCAGTCACTTTAGATTAGCCAGCGCTGGGTCGCAGTTTGCCACTCCTCCGCCGATAGCTGCCCCGCAACCAATGCCAACCACACCCCTCCAACCGGCCGCAAGCATCGGCTGGGGTGGAACAGCGAGACAGACCAAACCGAGACCTAATATCCAATTGGATGTCGATGAGTTCGGCAGATACTGAATCACCAACGGACCCAGTTTAACACTTCGCCGGGAAGTCTCCTTCCGAAAGGTGGGGGATGAAAGGCGAAAATGTTTTTTGTTGTAAAATGTTCAGTTCTATCTGATTATATAAACATGAGATACAGAACAGACAAGGGTGCGCATTCGGTATACAGTCTT
>NZ_QKAP01000044.1 GCF_003247215.1 Malonomonas rubra
ACGGCAGCCGCCCCCAACTGCACAGTTGGGGGCGGCTGCCGTTGTGTTAAAGGGGAAACGTAACACCAACTCGCTGAACGCTTCCGGATCGAATTTGGGAATGAACTTATTGGCTCCGGCTTCTTCCGTTTTCTGCTGGTTGGTCGGGTTGTTCATCGAACTGTGCAGGGGGCGATCTGTGTCGCGGCCAGTTCTTTTATCTCGCGCTGGTTGTGCGTAAAGGCGAACCTGTCCATGCCCGGCATTTCCATATCAGAAATGATCAGATAGATCTTCTGTGCCTGTCCAGGTACGAACTCCTTCTCCAAATAAGAAAGCACTTTGACGGCGGAGTTAAAATCGATGAAAGTAACACTGAGGCGTTCCATTGTGTTTTGTATCAGCGACATGTCCGAATTGGAATCATCCACCAACAATACCTGTTTACCGATACAATGCTTTGCCACCTGCTCTATGCCCTCCTGTTCCAGTTAGACTTCCATGCCGACCACGTTTCCGCCAACACGGTTTCGATATCCAGGATCTGGATCATTTCATAATCATCTGCATAGTCGATGGCTATAACCGAAGGGGCATGAAAGACTTCCGGTTATTGATCTCTTCCCAGCCTCTTATTAGCAAGGTTTCAGGCTGTTTAACCCAAAAGCATTCAGCTAATAGTTGTATTCGCAGACTACAAGGTAGGTGAGTTCGTTCTGGTAATCGACTTTATCCATGCCGACCGCTTCAGAAACTTCGATAAGGGTAATCGCTTGGCGGCGAAAAGAGACCACGCCTTTGACTGCTAGATGTGACTGCGGAATCTTGTCGATCCGTTTCGGATATTTCAGGATTTGGAAAATTGTAAAGACATTGATGCAGTACAACTGTCCGTCGGTCAGTCAGAAGGTGAGCATTTCCATCTGGTTGCTGCTGGAGAATCTACTGTGGCGGATTGCTTCGTCCCATGAATTTGAATACTGCTCATTGTCCCCGCTCTCCCGATTAAAGAAATTTGCAAAACCCTTAACTGTCTACTATAAAAATGCGGAGAGTTTTTGGCTGGAGGGGAAAACCTTCCTTGTGAGAGAAAATTTCAAATGTTTAAAATTTATAGGATATATCAATAGTGAAAAGATAATAGTTATGAACATAGAAAGCTTTTATAGAGCCAAGTTTTTGAAAAGAAACTACGGTTTTGTTCAGTGCTATCATTTAGAAACGTGGTGAAGGAACTCAGTTATTGCGGTTTCTGGACGATTGTTTTTCTTGTTGCGTATCGATTCCTGACCATCAGCATGTCTGATCAGCCGACGTTAAAATGCCTCTTCGTCGAGACTTGCAGTTTGCTTGCGACACGGAACGCTTCTTTGAGCAATTCCTGCTCGTCTTTACTTAGTGCATAAGGATCGAGGTAATGTGATGGTTTTTGCCCGCCTTCGACCAGTGCGATTTCATTGCGGAGGCGCAAGTAGGTAAATGCCTCGTAGGCGGCTTTGATATGTTCGGCTGTGTCGATGTTGAAGACGTTCAGCTTGACCAACTGATCGAGCCGTTCGAAGGTGGTGGTCGCTTCGGCCTGTTTTTGCAACATGAACATGCGGATACAGTCGACGATGAAGATGCTGCCGGTCTGCTTGGTGGAGATCTTTCCCTTGACCTCTTTATCCATGATGAACCGGCCGAGCAGACCGAGGGGAACCTTGTGTTTGAAATCAAGTTCCATCATGTGATAGAGGAACAGTGGAAATCTTCTGATCTGTTGTTGGACGATATCGGTCAGCCCTCGACACAGTGACGGATCACCGACCAGTGGCATGAAGTCGAAGAAAATTGTGGAGTAGCGAACCTTTTGCGGCTCGGGAGTGTTGATCCAGTCGGTGATCCGGTTGCGCCATTCGCTGAGGGTTCCTCGCCACAGCGAGTTGTTGGCCATTACTTTGCCGTTGCAGCGTGGGTAGCCAATTTCGGCATATGCATTTACCAACCTCTCTGCAAAAGGGATGAAAAAGGCATCTACTTCCGCACGCTGTTCATCCGGGAAGTTTTCGTAGATAAAACCGTTGTCCTGATCAGGGCCGAGCAGCATTTCCTTGCGTCCGCCGCTACCCATGATAATAAAACAGTGACGGATGTCGGGCGGGGTTTGTCCTTCTTTTTCCATTGCCGCCAAAATTAGTTCGTAGCCCCGCCGCAAAATAGAATGATGAATGTAGGAGAGGATCTCCATTGTATCGACTGTCGAGCGCGCCTCGGTTAGCAGAATTTTGGCAATTTTTACTATTTCAGCATGAATTTTTTTCAACTCGGCAATTGAGCTGGCCTCTTTGATTTTGGCGATCATCAACATCGTTTTCTGACTGCGGTAGCGCAGCAGATCACGCAGGGTGACAATGCCGACTACCCGATCGCCGCTGAGGATCGGCAGGTGCTTGGTTTGGTGCCCTTCAAGGTAGGCCATCGCTTCATACATGTAGTTGTCTGCCGCCAAGCAATGTGGGTTCGGGGTCATCAGGTCACGGGCAATGGCCGTGTGGTTATTGACTTGGTCTGGGGCGATGACCTTCGCGACCAGATCCTTTTCGGTGATGATCCCGATCAGCTTGCCCTCTTCAACAACCAGTACCGAGCCGACCGATGCCTTGAGCATCAGGCGGCCTATTTGTTGTGCTGTTGTTGTTGGTGGGCAGGTCTTGACTGGCGAACTCATGATTTCCACCAGTCGCTTCTGGAACGGATAGGCTTCCATCCGTGCTTGATAATGGTCGGTTTGTTCGCGAACAATTTCCGAGTATAGGTTTCGAATCTGTGAGTGGATGCGACGGGTAAAGTATTGGCTGATCTGTGGGTAGCTTTTAGCTGCTTCCGTCAGTAGCTCCTGTGGAATCAGGTAGCATTCTGCGTCGCTGACGGTACGGGCTCCAGCAGTGTACTCTTCGTTGGTAAAAACTGGGGTGCCGCCACAAAAGGCACCTTCTTTCCGGCGGTCGACAACCATCTCGACTCCACCGGGGGACAGGGCGACAATCTCCACTTCGCCCTGTTTGACAATATAAAGGTAGCCGGTTGGTGGATCATGTTGATTGAAGATGTGGGTTCTGGCAGGGTATTTTTGGATGGTGACGGCCTGATTGATCCGTTCAACAACCTCTTCGGGGAGCAGGTTGAAGGGTTCCGTGTCGCGAAGTTTGGTGATCAGGCCCATCCGATATGTTCCCGAAACAATAGAGTGGAAACGATACATAAAAGGCTTCCATCTTTAGGAAGCCTTTCCAGTTTATTAGGATGTTAGCACAGGAATGGTCGAGGTGAAAGCTATTGCATGTGCGAGTCCTGTATTAAGCGGCGCAGGTCTTGTTCGATTTACGATCCTTTTTTTTACCAAATTGGATCGGGTGGGCCTGCATCTTGATGATGAAGTCGGCAATGATTTTGCCCCAGATGGTCAGGCCAGCGTAGGCGCTCCATTCATCGTACGGTGCGATCCCGAGAAGGACCAAGGAGATGACGTAGATGCAGAGACCCCCACTTGCCAAGTTGAGCAGACCGACGATCGGTGCCCATTTTTTCGGATTGGCCGGGGATTCCCCTTTTTTCAGGGCAACTTCGGAATAATTTTTTTTGACAAAGATTCGATATGCCCGGCGCATCCAGAAAAAGGCCATCGGGAAGAGGGCAAGAAATAAAATCCAGGTCATAACAACACTAACGTCTAAAATCATCCCAAATCTCCTGTTGCCCTTTCTGGGCGGTTTGTGTTGCTTTGTCTTATTCTTCTTGAGGGGAAAATCTCCCCCCGCCGCCGTGCGGCGGGGGAAATCCAATCAGATTACAAATCCGATCTACAATTGCACATGAATTTATTAATGTGCTCCGTCAACAGCTTTTGAGCCACGCGGGATTCGCACATCTTCAACCATGTGAGCGATGTGGTCAGGCACCGGAGTGGTCATATTCTTGACCGCGAAGGCCACGGCAAAGTTCACGATTGCGCCAATGGTACCGAATGCATTCGGCTCGATGCCGAAGAAGAAGTTCGCTTCGCCACCGAAAAGACCGAGGAACTCAGTCCCTTTGATAAAGAAGACACCCTTGTGGGCGAAAACGTAGAGCATGGTTACGCCGAGACCGGCGAGCATGCCAGCGATGGCGCCTTCCTTGTTCATGGTCTTGCTGAAGATACCCATCATCAGGCAGGGGAACAGCGAGCTGGCTGCGAGACCGAAGGCTATAGCAACGGTACCGGCGGCGAAGCCTGGAGGATTCAGGCCGAGGTAACCGGCGACGCAGATCGAGCAGGCCATGGCGATCTTACCAGCCATCAGTTCGCCCTTCTCGGAGAGGTCAGGCATCCACATATCTTTCAGCAGGTCGTGAGAGATCGCCGAGGAGATAGCGAGCAGCAGACCGGCAGCGGTCGATAGTGCAGCGGCCAGACCACCCGCTGCGACCAGTGCGATAACCCAGTTTGGCAGCATGGCGATTTCCGGGTTGGCGAGAACCATGATATCGGCGTTAACATTCAGTTCACTTCCTTGCCAGCCGGCAGCGGCAAACTTCGGATCGGTCGACTTGTCGTTGTAGTACTGGATACGGCCGTCGCCGTTCTTGTCGGTAAACTTCAAAAGACCGGTAACTTCCCAACGCTTCATCCAATCAGGACGGTCTTCATAGCGGATTTGTGCGTCCGCAGCAGTGATGTCGGCACCGGTAACAATCCCCGGGTTAATGGTGCTGAGCAGGTTCATTTTTGCCATGGCAGCAACAGCCGGAGCGGTGGTGTAGAGGATGCCGATGAAGACAAGCGCCCAACCAGCAGAAGCACGGGCGTCCTTAACCTTGGGAACGGTGAAGAAGCGAACGATAACGTGCGGCAGACCAGCAGTACCGATCATCAGCGAAACTGTGTAGACAAACTGGTTGAGCAAGTTGCCGCGAACGCTGGTGGTATATTGAGCGAAACCGAGGTCGGTGACAACCTGATCAAGTTTGGTGAGCAGGGGGACGCTGGTCCCCGCCAAGTCGGAGCCAAGGCCGAGTTGCGGAACTGGGTTGCCGGTCAGGTGCATCGAGATGAAGATCGCCGGGATGGTGTAGGCGAGAATCAGGACGCAGTACTGGGCGACCTGGGTGTAGGTGATCCCTTTCATGCCACCGAAAACGGCGTACATGAAAACGATACCCATACCGATGAAGATACCGGTTGCGTTGGAAACGCCTAGGAAACGGGAGAACGCAACACCGACCCCCGTCATCTGGCCGATGATGTAGGTCAGCGAAGCGGACAGCAGGCAGATAACCGCAACGGTGCTGGCGCCCTTGGAATAGAAGCGGTCACCTACAAACTGCGGCACGGTAAATTTACCGAACTTTCGCAGGTAGGGTGCCAGCAGCATTGCCAGCAGAACGTAGCCACCGGTCCAGCCCATCAGAAATAGCGAGCCGCCGTAGCCCATGTTGGCGATCAAGCCGGCCATGGAGATAAAGGAGGCTGCTGACATCCAGTCGGCGCCAGTCGCCATACCGTTCAAAACAGGGTGGACGCCGCCACCGGCAACGTAGAAATCACTGGTGCTGCCTGCGCGCGACCAGATTGCGATGCCGATATAGATCGCAAAGGTCAAACCAACAATAAGATAGGTTAAGGCTTGTAGACTCATCGTTGCTCCTCCTTAGTCTTCGTGGACGTCAAATTCTTCATCGATTTTGCCCATTTTCCATGCATAGATGAAAATGAGGGCGATGAAGATATACATGGAACCCTGCTGCGAGAACCAGAATCCGAGCGGATAGCCACCCAGGGAAATGCTGTTCAGCGCAGAAGCGAAAAGGATGCCGGCGCCGTAGGAGACAAGAGCCCAAACCACTAGAACGGTGGCGATGAGTTTCAGGACTGTTGGCCAGTATTGGCTGATATCTTTGGGTTGCGACATAAAAACCTCCTCAAAATAAATGGTTGAACTGCAAACCGCTAAGCAATGAACTTTTGATGGGGCTGGTTCAAGTGCCGGGCCCCTGGAGTTTCTGGTTTTGTGCCACTATGCCTCCTTTCTTTAAAAGTTGTTTTATCCCACTTGTTCTCGAATTATTTCTGCAGCCTTTTGAAATAATCGGTAAATTTAAAAACACTGTTCTATTAAAATTCATAGGCAAAGATAGTTGCATTACAAGGAACAGTCAATATCAAAAATAGAACCACGTTATTTTTTTAAGGCAATCGTTTCATGACGCTAGTTGTTTGCGGTCGCCGGCTGCTTGTTTTTAAGTTCTGGGCCGATGTGTCCCAGTCGCGCCGAAGCCATCTCTCCGGCCGCTTTGATGGCGGGGAGAAGTTGGTTGTTGATGGTGCTGTTGTCCATGCGGAAGCTCGGGCCGACCATGGCAATGCATCCGCATGATTCTCCTTCGGCGTTAAAGAGTGGAACGGCGATACAGGTGCTGCCTTCGCCGACGCCGTCCTTGTCGACGCTGAATCCATTTTTGCGGCAATATTTCAGCTCTTCCTCTAGTTGTGGGGTTTGTTCGGTTTTGGGTATATCGTTTAGTTCGTCAAACGCCAGCAGGGCTTTTCCTGCGGCGCAACTGGTCAGCGGGAAGCGGCGACCGTTGAGGGGGACGACTTTGACTTTCTGGTCGTTGTCGGCCATTTCGAGGAAGAGGGCGTCGTTGTCGCGCCGAATAACAAGGTATACGGTTTCGTTGCATTGGCGGACGAGTTGGCTCATGACTGGCCGGGCTTTGTGAAGTAGGCCCATGCGAGAGAGAAGCTTTTGGCCAACTTCAAATGCGGCCAGTCCCAGCTTGTATTCACTTGAGCTGTGTCCGCGTTCTACGTATCCGTGGCTTTCGAAGGTTGCCATCAGGCGGAACAGGCTTGCCTTGGTCATGCCGAGCTTGGAACTTAGCTGTGATAGGCTGCATTTGGAGTCCTCCTCAGCAAGCGCTTCAAGCAGGAGCAGGGCATTTTCTACTGATCTGATGCAGTAAGTGTCCTTTTCCCTAGTCGGCATGTCGTGTGTCCCCTTGTGGGTTGGTTATGAAATTTTAAACCGGCACTTCGCTTTAGCAAGTTCTAATATATTTTTTATCCATCGATGGAAAAACAGTAATACGCTGTTATAGAGTTGTCAATATGGTTTTTTATTTTCTGACCGCAAATGAATGTAAATGGATAGATGTTGTAAAAAATGCTAGATTGATAAGACCATGAAAAAAAAGAGAAAAAACCGTTATTGTGGGTTATTTTCAGTATGTAGAACGCCGTTTAAAAAAAGTTCTTGTGGCGTTTGTTTTTTTATTTGTTTGCCGTGGGTTTTTGGCATTCTTGTCTGCTTTCGTAGTGCGACAGGCCTTTTCTTTTAATGTTAGATTATATTTGGAGGTAGGTAAAATCTGACTTTCTCTATTTTGGCAAAATGTCAAAATATGTTTTATTCACTCTTGGCGTGTCTTTTTAGGTGTGGACGCGGTTTGTGTGCTGAGTTATCGTTTAGACTTGTTAATATTGCGATGAGGAGAGCATGGTTTTCAGGGCTGTAAGGAGGTCTGTTTGGTTGACTTCGATCCAGCTCTAATGGTACTAAATCGTTTTTTGCATAGCATTTACTTTGAGTTATTGGACATATGTATTTCCCATCTGAAAACGACTTCTGTCGATTTGCAACCCAAGGGAACCTAGTTCCGGTTTACCGCGAAATTCTCGCCGATATGGAAACTCCGGTTTCCGCCTTCCGAAAAATCGATGACGGACAAACCTCTTTTCTTCTTGAGTCGATTGAAGGAGGCGAGAAGTGGGCGCGTTATTCTTTCCTTGGCAGCGGCCCGGCACGGGTCTTTCGCAGTCGTGAAAACTATTATGAGGTCCTGTCAGACGGCAAAACAGTTGCCAGTGGCAATTGCGCTGACCCACTGAACAAGTTGCGTGAATTGATGGCTGAGTTTGAACCGGTTGAGGTGGAGGGGCTGCCTAGGTTCTTTGGTGGTGCGGTCGGGTACCTCGGGTACGACATGGTGCGTTTTGTCGAGGAGTTACCCGACAGTAACCCGCGGCAGATTGATAGTTGGGACGCATGCTTCATGCTCACTGAGCGGCTGCTGATTTTTGACAACATGCGCCAGAAGGTGAAGGTGGTCTGCAATGTTCATCTGCAGAACGACAAGGATCCGAAGCAGGCTTATGCCGAGGCGCAGCAACAGATCGAGCAGATGATCGAGCGCTTGCGGCAACCGCTGGCACTGGTCGATCAACCGAAAACCGGTGACGGCAAGCAAGAGTTGGTGCCGAACTTCGAAAAAGAGAAGTTCAAGGCGGCGGTAGAGCGTTGCAAGGAATATATCCGCGCTGGCGATATTTTCCAGGTTGTGCTGGCGCAGCGTTTTATCGGTGACCTGCAGTCAGATCCTTTTGATATCTACCGTGCACTGCGTACCATCAATCCCTCCCCCTATATGTTTTTCCTCCGCTTTGGTGAATCGCTGGTGGTCGGCGCTTCCCCTGAGGTGCTTGTGCGTAAGGAAGGGGCGCAGGTAGATGTCCGGCCGATCGCCGGTACCCGCCCGCGCGGCAAGGATACCCTTGAGGACAGGGCGCTGGAAGAGGATCTGCTGGCCGATCCGAAGGAGCTGGCCGAGCATATCATGCTGGTTGACCTTGGACGAAACGATGTCGGTCGGGTTGCCCGCGGCGGTACTGTCGAAGTCAGCGAACTGATGGTGATAGAGCGTTACTCCCATGTCATGCATATCGTCTCCAACGTCCGTGGTCAGCTACGCGAGGGGCTCGACGCTTTCGACGTTTTCCGCGCTGCCTTCCCGGCCGGGACTCTTTCCGGCTCGCCGAAAATCCGGGCGATGGAGATCATCGACGAGTTGGAGCCGTGTCGCCGCGAGGTCTACGGTGGTGCAGTCGGTTACTTTTCATTCAGTGGCAACATGGACTTGGCGATCGCTATCCGTACCCTGCAGATCGAAAAGGATAAGCTCTACCTTCAGGCCGGTGCCGGCATTGTTGCCGACAGCGACCCGGAGATGGAATATCAGGAAACCTTGAATAAAGCCCGCGGGGTAAAACGAGCCATTGAGATGGCGAACAGGGGGCTCGTTTAGTTTATATGCTGCGGATGATCGATGACTGTTATATGTGTTTATTGCCTTTTTGTTACGCTTTTGTGGCTATCTAAAAATAACCATTTAAGGACATGACTGATGTAGGCGGATATCGAGACCGTTATCGCACAATTGATCATTTTGCCAACTTAAAGCAACGACTCTTCAAATGCATTATTGAAATCATTAGGGCGATCCATCATTAAGAAATGATCCGTCCCCTTGAGCGCAATGGAATCGAAAGAAAACATATGCCTACGATTCCTTCATGATTTATGGACCATAGATCAGTATTTACAGAGCATAGCCGGGAAAGCCTTCTCTTATAGAGGGGGATGATAGGCTGAACACTCCTTGCTTTTAATTCGAGAATATGTAATTATTCTAGCAATGTCTGGCTCGAACACCACATACAACTCAACACGTCATGCAAAGTTCCTAATCTGCTACCATTTTATTTGGTGCCCTAAATACCGCAAAGGCATCCTGGATACACCTGCGACAGTTGAGGTTGTTAAAGCAGCCCTAGAGGATGTTGCTACAGATTTGAGCTGCGAGATTGTCGCGCTAGAGGTTATGCCAGACCACGTCCACATTTCTCTGAGCGCAATCCCCGCACTTAGTCCTGCGGAAATCGTTGCTAGATTGAAATCAAAAAGCGGCGCACGAGTTGCCGCAAAATTCCCAAAGCTGATGAAGCGCGGACGCATCTGGAGTCGCTCCTATTTTTGCTCAACACTGGGGTCGGCTTCAGTCGATGTCGTAAAGAGATACATCGAGAATCAGTGGAGTAAAATTTCATGATCAAGGCAAGAAAGATAAAGCTTCGCCTTGATGTCGCACAAGCCAACATGGTGCGAGAACACCAAATGGAAGCTGCTGCCTGCTGGAACGAGATCGTTGTTCTCGCAAATAATCATTATCGCGATAACGATGGTAAATGGATCTCGAAAAGCGACCTCCAAGCAAAAACGAAAAACCGATTTAAGCTCCACTCCCAGAGCGTCCAAGCACTCACTGACAAATACTGCGCCAACCGAGATACCATCGCCGAACTTCGACGCAAAGGCGACAAGAAAGCCCGTTATCCATACCGCGAGAAGACGTACCTCACGATTCCGTTTAAGCAGATGGCGATAAAGATACAAAAAGATGGGACAATCCGGTTGTCTCTCAGCAACGGAAACTATCTATACACTGGAATAAAGCCGGATCGCGAGATCAACACTGCCGAGTTGATCTGGGATGGAAAAGGGTACGTTTTTTCATACACCGCAGAATACGAGATTGCCGATATGGCAACCGATGGACTGGTAGCCGGTATCGACCTCGGTGAAATCCATCCAGTTGCTATCACTGCTGAAGATGGTGAGGGCCTAATCGTTTCCGGACGTACCATCCGGGCTGCCAAACAGTGGAGAAACAAGTCACTCGCAAAGCTCTCACGACGCATTAGCAAGTGCAAGAAGGGGAGCAGGCAGTGGAAGAAGTTGATACGAGCCAAGGCCATTTTGCGGAACCGCACCGACAACCAGGTGCGCGACATGCTCCACAAATCGACCCGGCAGGCGATTAATTGGTGCCTTGAGAAAGGTATCAGCGATATTGTAGTCGGTGACCTTAAAGGCGTCGAGAAGAACACCAAGAAACACCGCCGACTCAACAAAAAAGCGCGTCAGAAAGTCTCTCAGATGGAGTATGGAACGCTTAAAAAGTATCTTAAATACAAAGCAGAAGAAGCAGGCATCAAATCGTGCTTCGTGAACGAGCGTGGCACTAGTAAAAATTGTCCAGAGTGTGGCTCAGAAAACCACCCAAAGGGGCGCATCTATTCGTGCAAGGCATGTGGATTCAAAAGTCACAGGGATGGGAAGGCAGGGTTTTTAATAGCCCGTAAAAAGCACAAACATCTCCAATTGCCAGAGAAATTCACGTTTGCACATCAGCAGTGCGCTCCCAAGTATCGCAAGCGGATGCGGCGTGAGTCGCTGCCTACACCGGCTTGCGTAGACGGTCCCGACGTGACCCTAAGTAGTCCGGTTAAAGCTGAACCTCTTGTTGGCGCGCTTAGCGCTGCCTAAGTTTGGTGTTCCCGTGAAAGAATCTTCCCCTTCTAGGGGGAGAGAACGTCAA
>NZ_QKAP01000143.1 GCF_003247215.1 Malonomonas rubra
TCTCTGAAACAGGGGGAAAAGCTGGCAACGGCACTCGGTTTAAACACCTTTCACACCTGGGATGCCACCGAAATCAAGGCATGGGCCGTCGCCCCTGACCGGATGGAGCCTCTCTGGATTCACACCGCGCCAGCTGAGGACCTGAACACGCCGGAAACATTCCAGATTTTGATCGGAAAACTCCTGGCCGATATCCAGCAGCGTTTTTTCAATGACCAGCTGAATCTGCCCCGGCTCTCTGCCGTCTATATCGCGAACCTGCTGCAGACGGCATTCGACGAAATCCATGCCGATCTGCCGCGTGTCAATTCCGGCACAAGCTCGAGTCAACAGCTAACCGACAGTCTTCTACGTCGGCTGATCCAAGTACTGGCGCTTGTCGCGGAGGCAGAACTGCCACGAATAGCCTCGATGGCAACCCTGATTGAACAACTCGATGCAGCTACCGAGCAACTGCCGAAAGCGTTGGCATCCAGCCTCGGAATCCGTCATGATCCGGCAAGATTTCAGGGTAGTGCGGCCAGGCGGTTGCAGCACCTCGCCGTCCTCCTATCGCAGTTTGGCAATGCACTGCGCCCCCTGCTGGCAGACACGCTGGAAATCCTTAAACCCGGCTGGGCGAAACGGCTGCAACACTATCCAGCACCGACACTACCGGATGGGGATGCCCCGCTGTTGCTCGTGTTTGCCGACAGTATCCCGGATAATGAACCGTTCATTGCACAAATAGGCGCAGGAGGGATTCTGGCTTGCGATGTCCTTCTGCGCTATCTGCGCGAACTGCCGCCACCGTCGCTCCAGTTGTCGGATCCACTGCGACTTGCGCCCCCTCTCGCCATCGGCAGAATCGTCGGCACTCTGGCAGTTTCGCAACGGTCAACTGCTGCGGAAGTGCGAATGCTGAAAGCCCGGCTGCGCAGCTCATGGCCCAACCGCAACCTGACGCTTGCAACATCGGCGCCGCTCTGGCACTGGCATCTGCTGCATCTGGCCGGGTTACTCTCGCCACCGGCCCGTCTCAGCCTGGCCTTGCCTGCCGACTGGCTTTCCGACAAAAACATCGAAGCGCTTTATACCTTGCTTTCAGAGCGGCTCTGCCTTAGCTCAGTGGCTGTCCACGATGAGTCATGGCACCACGTCATCTGGACAGCGGGAACCGACAGCGGCCCGGTCCGCCTGCGCAGTAGGGACGGCAGGGAGTCGACCTTGCAGGCCGACGGTTATCCATCTCTGACCCGGCTCCGTGTGGCATTGCTGCTGCCAGCTCCACTGACCAGGCTTGTCGAACGCGGGGAGTTGCAACTGTATGACGACATCAACGGCCTGTCACCCACTGCTGCCCGCCTGTTTTTGCGCTCCACTCCGGGAAAAGTTCTTTGGCAATTACTGCTCGGCAAACAGGCGCTCCCTGGTGAGGAAAAGCTGCTCGCAGCCTGCTGCGCCCATGGGATTCCGCTACCAAGGCCGGAGATGCTGAGCGCCCTGGCAAAACTGGCCAGACAATACCCAGCACCGACTTCGTTGCAAATTGACCACGAAGTCGCCGATTGGCTCGGGAACTCTTGCTTGCAGGTATCTGCGGAACCACGCTCAGCAACCTCACACAGACTGGTGAACGACGCCGATACGGATGCCATGATCATAGCCGCGGCGACCCGTGATGGCATTTTGCGCTTTCCCGAAGATTTTCTTTACAACGTACCGGAGACACAGCGCCTGAACTTTACCGCTACGCCCCCCCTACAGGTTATCGATACCTTTTTCGACAGCATCACGCTTGAAGCCTCATCCGGCGAGCAGCTACATGTCGAAGGGGAGGCGACAGCCCGCGCCCTGGTGCTCGCCACCTCCCTGGGAGAAAGACCCCTGGCATTACCAACATCTTCCTGGCAGACCGAGAATATCCTTGAGCGTTATGCCAGCCACCTTTATCAGTTGCGTTCCGCACTCGAGACCGCAGCCGCGGCGTGTGGTTCGGAGCATGTGCAGGTCATTGTTGATCGCATCTGGGGCAGCCTGCCCGTCCCCCCCTGGGATCTGCTCCAACGCCATCTACCCCAGACAACTAAAGTCGTGGTATAGTTTCGAGACATCGAGGTTCCCATGAATATCCTTCTGCATATGTGCTGTGCCAATTGTGCTATCTACCCGGTTCGCGTTCTGCGTGAAAAGAACATGCATGTCACGGGTCTGTTCTACAACAACAATATCCATCCCTACCAGGAGTTCAGAAAACGGCTCGACACGGCCAGGGAGTATGCCAGCCGAGTTGAACTGGAACTCATCGTCAACGAAGAATACCAGCTTGACCAGTTCCTGCAGCAGGTGGCAGCTGACCCCAAAAAACGCTGTTCTTTCTGTTACCGCTCGCGTCTGGAGGAGACTGCCCGCATTACCGCCGAGAATGGTTTTGACGCGTTTTCAACCACCCTGCTCTATTCCCGTTACCAGCAGCATGAGCGGATCCGCGAGTTCGGAGAGAGCCTGGCACTGAAATACGACGTGACCTTCCATTATGAAGATTTCCGAACCGGCTGGCAGGAGGGCATCCAGGTTTCCAAAAGCATGGGCCTGTACCGTCAACAATATTGCGGCTGCATCTATTCAGAACGGGATCGCTATTCACCGCGTAGCAGGAACTGACAGATGCCACCGGGCAAGGCGCTGATCATCATTGGCGTATTGTTCGTTGCTGTTGGCCTTTACCTTTCCCTTGGCGGACGCCTGCCGCCTTTCGGCCGACTACCCGGTGATCTGCGCATCGAACGGGACGGGTTTTCTTTCTATTTCCCCCTGACAACCTCTATTCTTGTCTCCCTGCTGCTATCCCTGCTTTTCTGGTTGTTTCGCAAATGAGCAGATCTGGTGACCCTGCCCGGGAGACATGTACAGGTCTGGCGCTTGGCAGCGGGGCCGCCCGCGGGCTCTGTTACATCGGCGTCCTCGACGCGCTTGTTCGCCGGCAGATTCGTATCGACTGCATTGCCGGCACCTCGGTTGGCGCTCTGATCGGAGCGCTCTATGCGTCCGGTATTCCCGTAAGCCAGCTGCAACGGATTGCCCAAAATCTCAATTGGCGCAAGCTGGCCCGACTGATCGGCCCGACCCTGCCAACCACCGGGCTACTTGACAGCCGCAAGGTCAGCCGTTTCATAGACGATTTGCTGCCGGTCAAAACCTTTGAGGCCTTGAAGCTGCCATTGGCTATCACGGCCACCGATATCGAGTCCGGAACCCCCATTGTCATCCGCAATGGCCGCCTGTTGCCGGCGATTCAGGCCTCCATCGCTTTTCCCGGGCTGTTTCAACCCGTTCTCTTCGGTGATCGGTTTCTCGTCGATGGTGGGCTTTGCGCCCCGATACCGACCGACGTGGCCAGGCAAATGGGGGCCGATCGGGTAATCGGAGTTTGCGCAATCCCTCCGGTAGAAAAACGGTATCAGGAGACGAGCGTTCCTAACGATAGCGACCAGCCGGAACGGAATCCGGTAAGCAGGCTGACGGTATCCTGGATTGAGCAGAGGTTTCGCGAAATCTGGCAGAGCACGGTTGAGCACCCGAGCAACGAAGTCAGCCGGCGTCCACCCGGCATATTTCGTATTTTCGCCCAGAGTGTGGCCATCCTCGAAAATCAGATCAACACCATGCGCCTTGAGCGGGATGCCGTGGACGTCTTGATACGCCCCGAACTCAATGGTATAACGCTGCTGGAGTTTCATCGCGCCGCCGAAGCAATCGACGCCGGACGTCGGGCTACCTTTCACACACTTGACAATTTGAGCATTCAATTGCCGATTGCAGAAACTGCCCGGTGTGATACGATGCAAGAGCATGGAATGACTCGAAAAAAGGAGGTTAAACCATGATCGACCTGCTTGAAAAAACCGTATTGGCGGGTGTCGGCGCCCTGGCATTGGGGCAAAAAAAGGCCGAAGACCTTCTTGCCGAACTGCGCGAGAAATTCAATCTGAGCGAAGACGAAGGACGCTCGCTGATCGAAAAGCTCAAGCAATCGGCCGAACAGGGACGCGAGCAACTGGAGAAAGCGGCCCGTGAAGAGGTCCAGAAAGCCATGGACCGGCTCGGAGTGGTCAGCCGCGACGATTTCGACAAACTGAAGAAAAAGGTGGCGTCGCTCGAGAAACACCTGAAAGAGCTGAAGAGCTAAACAAGGATGCTCTCTTTTTCACGCATCAATCGTAACATCCGTTCGATCCGACGCTATCGGCAGATTCTCGGTGTACTGATCAAGTACGGCTTCGGCCAGATCGTCGAACAGCTCAATATCGACTATTATATTGAGCTTGGACGGCGAATCGTGACACTGGGTACCGCTTCAAAAGGCCTGGAACGGCTGACGGCGGCACAGCGCCTGCGCATGGCGATGGAGGAACTCGGACCGACTTTCATTAAACTTGGCCAGGTTCTTTCGACCCGTCCTGATCTGATTCCCAAGGATTTTGCCCAGGAGTTCATCCGACTGCAGGACAAGGTCCCGCCGTTTGATTCCAAATCGGTTGAACAGCAGCTATTTCTCCAGCTCGGAAGACCGTTGGAGGATATCTTTGCCAGCTTTGATTCCACGCCGCTGGCTGCCGCATCAATCAGCCAGGTACATCGTGCCCGGCTGCAAAACGGCGAAGATGTGGTGGTCAAGATCCAGCGTCCAGGCATCGACACGATTATCGAGACCGATCTCGACATCCTGATGGCCTTTGCCTATCTGGTGGAGAATCATCTCCCCGCCGGCCTCGTCACCGACCCGATCGCCGTAGTCCGCGAGTTTCGCCGGGTAATTCGCCGTGAACTCGATTTCACCCGCGAAGGTCGCACAATCGACCGGTTCGCTGCCAACTTTCGCAACAACGAAGCGGTGTGCATTCCCAGGGTGTATTGGGAAGTGACCTCTCCCGGCGTTCTGACCCTGTCATACATCGACGGGATCAAGGTCAATGACTTCGAGGCCCTGCGCCGTGCGGAGCACGATCTGCAATTGATTGCCCAGCGCGGCGCAGATGCCTTTCTCGAGCAGGTTCTGGTACACGGTCTGTTCCACGGCGACCCACATCCCGGAAACATTCTGGTTCTACCGGGGGATGTGATCGGCCTGCTCGACTTCGGCATGGTCGGACACATCGATGAGACGCTGCGGCATCAACTCGTCGACCTGATTCTCGCGATTGTCAGTCGTGACGCCGAACAAATAATCAACCACCTGTTCTATGCCGGCAACCTGACAGAAGAGACGGATCGTCGCCAGTTGAAGCGCGACTTGGCCGAATTCATCGACGATTACTACGATTCCGCCCTTCAGGTTATAGACGCCGGTCGACTGGTTTCGGAGTTTATCGAAATCCTGCAACGCCATCACATCAAGTTTCCTGCTGATCTTATCCTGCTGGCCAAAGCCTTGGTGGCGATGGAAGGGATGGGGCGACAACTTGACCCGGAATTCAACATTATCGAGCATCTGCGTCCGTTTTTGCTTCGGATGATGCGAGAGCGCCTTTCTCCGGGGCATATAAGCCGCGAAACCCGACACCTAGGGCAGGCCTACTTCAACCTCCTCAAAACCCTCCCCTCAGACCTGAAAGAATTTGTTGATCGGATCAATCGCAACAAATTCAAGATTGACCTGGAACATCGTGGGCTGGAAAAACTGATCTCCGATATAGACAAGTCAAGCAACCGGCTCTCATTCAGCCTGCTGATCGGAGCGATAATCGTCGGTTCGTCCCTGATCATGCTCACCGAGAAAGGCCCCCAACTCTTCGGATACCCGGTGCTTGGCCTGCTGGGATATACCTTTGCCGGATTTCTCGGCTTCTGGCTTGCGATCGCAATTCTTCGATCCGGTCGGCTGTAATCTTCTGAACCGACACCTGTGTGGAGAATTCGCAACACACTGCGGTGGCGCCACCACCACACCGCGCCTTTGACACACCCCAGACCGATAAATATCCCTTAAATTACAGCACATTACACAAACTGAATATTGGCACAATCCTTGTATGGTAGTTTTTGCATAACGTTTATCTGTTTTTTTATATGCTGCAATGACACAAGGATTCGCATACTCATGATTTACCAACACACACTAGCCCAGCCCCTGACCATCTCAGGCATCGGCCTCCATACCGGGCGGGAGATCACCATGCAGCTGCGACCGGCCGAGGCCGGAACCGGCATTGTCTTTCATCGCCGAGAGGGTGAGCGCTGCGTCAGCATCGAAGCCATCTCGGCGAATGTCGTCGACACCCGCATGGCTACCGTGCTTGGCAAAAATGGCTTGAGTGTATCGACCGTCGAGCACTTCATGGCCGCACTCTACACCCTCGGCATCGATCACCTGCATGTTGACATCGACGGGCCCGAAGTCCCGATCATGGACGGTAGTGCCCGGCAGTTCATACAGATGCTGCGCGGAGCAGGCCGCCGGCAGCTGGCACAGCCGCGCAAGTTCCTGGCTATTCGCAAACCGATTACACTGGTGGCCGGGGAAAAGCGGATCAACATCATTCCGTCGCGCTTTATGCGTATCAGCTCGGAAATCTCTTTCGACCACCCCAGCATCGGCCTGCAGCGGCGGGCGATCAAACTTTCTCCGGAACTGTTTGAGCGCGATATCGCTCCGGCACGTACTTTCGGCTTCTTTGAAGAGGTCGAATACCTCAAGGCCAATGGCCTTGCACGCGGTGGCTCGCTGGACAATGCCATTGTCATCGACAAGAGCGGCATCATGAACCCGGAAGGGCTGCGCTTTGGTGACGAGTTCGTTCGCCACAAGATCCTCGACACTATTGGCGATTTCAGCCTAATCGGCTACCCGCTGCTCGGCCATATCCGCACCTACAAGGGCGGCCATGACATCAACCACCTTATGGTTGAAAAAATTCTCGCGGCCACAGACTCCTGGCAGTTGGTGGAATTCAACGAGGCCGACCTGCAGAACCAGTCACCGCAATCTGCGGTTGCCGGTTTACGCGAGTTGGTATTCAGCCGCTCCTGATCTCTACCCTGAATCGACAGAAAAGGCAGCCATAACAGGCTGCCTTTTTTCTTGGACAGGTTGCATTCAGTGCCCCCAGTACCCTATTATGTTGATTCGGCTACGACCTAAAGGACACCCGGCTCGATGACAAAAAGGCCCCTTTCACCAGAGAACTCCCGCCGCCGCAAATTAAAGCGTGAATGGATGATCGCACTGGCGGTCATCGGCCTTATCTTTCTAGTTTCCCACTTCGAAGCACAACTGTTTTCTCTGGCGGAAAAGCTTCCCCTTTCCAACAACATCCTGGCCCTGGCAATCATCAACATCAATATTTTGCTGATTGTCCTGTTCCTGTTCCTGGTGTTTCGGAACCTGTTCAAACTGATGCTTGAACGGCGCCGAGGTGTGCCTGGAGCCCGTCTGCGTTCGAAACTGGTTGTCACATTTGTGGCGCTGTCGCTGATTCCAACGATGCTACTGTTTTTTGTCTCGGCGGGGCTGATAACCGACTCGATAGACAACTGGTTCAACCAGCAGATCGAGACCTCTTTACAGGAGTCGGTCGACGTCGCGCAGACCTACTACAAAAACTCCGCAGCTAACGCCCTCTACTATGCGGACCGCCTGGCGGAAGCCATCAAGCAGGAACGCCTGCTCAAACAGGAAAACCTGCCGGCACTGAAAGAGGTTATCCAGAAAAAACAGCAGGAGTACAATCTCGGCATCGTCGAAGTATTCTCCTCGACATACGAAGAGCTGGTACGTTCAGACAACCCCCAGATACCGGCTGCAGACTTCACTGACCCAGGTTCGGATGCGATCAGGGATGCCCTGCAGGGACAACGCTTCAGCAAAATCACCCCGATTGGCCGCGCCGACCTGATTCGCGGCATTGTCCCCATCTATTCCAGCTGGAATCAGAATGATATCGTCGGTGTCGTGGTAGTCAACTACTACGTTCCCTACTCGCTGGTAGCCAAAATGAAGGAGATTTCCAGCTCCTTTGAACAGTACAAAAGCGCCAAGTTGATCAAAGGAAGCATCAAGACCTGGTACCTGATTTTTCTGTTGTTGATTGCCTTGGTCATCATCTTCCTTGCTACCTGGTTCGGATTCCACCTCGCCCGCGGCATTTCGGTACCGATCCAGGAACTGGCAGTGGCAACCAAGAGTGTGGCCGAAGGAAATCTCGACATTCACCTTAAGTCTCAAAGCGATGATGAGGTCGGGATACTGATCGATTCATTCAACACCATGACCGCAGATTTGCGTCGCGGGCAGGAGAGCTTGACCGAAGCCAACCGCAACCTTCAGTCCTCCAATCTTGAGTTGGAACAGAGACGTCGCTACATGGAGATCGTTCTGCGCAATGTGACTGCAGGGATAATCTCCGTCGACAGCCAGGGCCATTTGACAACGGTGAACACGGCAGCGGAAACCCTGCTGCACCTCGACGCCGAATCCGTTCTGGGCAGAAATTTCCGCGATGTCGTTGATGATGCCCACGTGCCACTGGTCAATGAAACCTTGGCGGAGTTGCGTAATACGGGGAAGGACTCAATTCGCAAGCAACTTACCCTCCCGGTGGGCGAAAACAAGCTGACCCTGCAGGTAACAGTCAGCAACCTGCATGATGAATCGGGTGAGTTCATGGGTACCGTGGTTATCTTCGATGATTTAACCCAATTGCTCAAGGCACAACGAATGGCCGCCTGGCGTGAAGTTGCGCGTCGTATAGCCCACGAGATCAAAAACCCCCTCACCCCCATTCAGCTATCGGCGCAGCGACTAAGACGCAAATATCTTGACCGTTTTCCTGCAGACGATCCGGTATTCGACGACTGCACTCACCTGATTATCAATCAGGTGGATGACTTAAAAAATCTGGTCAATGAATTTTCCAACTTCGCGCGGATGCCAGCGAGTCTTCCGGCTCCAAATCAGCTCAATGACATCCTTGCGGACGCGATTACCCTCTACCAGGAAGGGCACCGAGATATCAGCTTTCATTTCACCCCCGACCCGCAAATGCCGATTTTCAATCTTGATCGAGACCAGATCAAACGCGTCTGCATTAACCTGATCGATAATGCCATAGGCGCAATAGATGACGAAGGTCAGATAGACGTGGTCAGCAACTACAACCCTACCCTGCAGATGGCGATATTCACCATCTCCGACAACGGTTGTGGTATCCCGCCGGAAGACCGTCAACGTCTGTTTGAGCCTTATTTTTCAACAAAAAAATCCGGTACCGGCCTTGGTCTGGCAATCGTTGCCACAATCATCACCGATCACAACGGTTATATCCGTGTCAAAAACAACACCCCTAAGGGGACAACGTTCGTCGTTGAACTGCCAACGTCGGGCAACCCGTTACCGTCCTGAACAGGTTCGCCATGAAAAATATTCTGATCATTGACGATGAAGCCAGTATTCGTAAAAGCCTCTCCGGCATTTTGAATGATGAAGGATTTCAAACTGCAACTGCCGAAAGCGGTGAACAGGGGATGGAGTTGCTACGGGAAGACACCCCGGATCTGGTTCTGCTGGATATCTGGATGCCTGGGTTGGATGGACTGGAAACCCTCAACCGTATCCGAGACGAATTCCCTGATCAGATGGTGGTGATGATGAGTGGTCATGGCACCATTGAGACAGCCGTCAAAGCAACTCGCCTTGGCGCCTTCGACTTCATTGAGAAACCGCTGTCGCTTGAAAAAGTTCTGCACAGTATCCAGCAGGCTATGAAAGTGCGGCAACTGGTCGAGGAAAACCGTAATCTCAAGGCGACCATAGCCAAGGAATACGAAATGGTCGGTGACAGCGTGCCGATCCGTGAGCTTAAAAACCAGATCCGCATAGCGTCCCCGACCTCAGGCTGGGTGCTGATTACAGGCGAAAACGGAACCGGCAAGGAACTAGTCGCCCGAGCCATTCATCTGAATTCACAGCGTCGGAGCAAACCATTTATCGAGGTAAACTGTGCTGCTATTCCTGAAGAACTGATCGAGTCGGAACTTTTTGGGCATGAAAAAGGTGCTTTTACCGGAGCGACGGCACAACGCAAAGGCAAGTTCGACCAGGCTAATGAAGGGACCTTGTTTCTCGACGAAATAGGTGACATGAGCCTGAAAACCCAGGCCAAAGTACTCAGGATTCTTCAAGAGAGGAAATTCGAACGCGTTGGTGGACACCGGACCATTGAAGTCGATGTTCGGGTTATCGCTGCCACCAATAAGAACCTAGAAGAAGAGATTCGCAAGGGGAATTTTCGCGAGGATCTCTACTACCGTCTCAATGTGCTACCTTTCCAGGTTCCGCCGCTACGCGAGCGGCAAGCCGATATTGAGCCTTTAGCTAACCATTTTCTCCAGTTTTTTTGTCAGAAGGAAGGGCGGGTTGCCAAACACTTCACCCCGGAAGCACTCTCTGCCCTAACCAGCTACAACTGGCCGGGAAACGTACGAGAGTTGAAGAACCTCATCGAACGCCTGGTCATTATGACCTTTGATGAACAGATCACAACAAGCCAACTTCCATCCGCCATGATCATCGGCCGGCGGCAGTCGTCGGATACCATCACAGACATACGGCCTTCAGCCGAACTTTTTGAAGGTAATTTTAAGGACGCGCGGGAACGGTTCGAGCGACTTTACCTTGAAACAAAATTGCATGAGAACGATTGGAATGTTTCTAAAACCGCAGAGGTGATCGACATTGAGCGCTCCAATCTGCATCGAAAAATTAAATCATTACAGATCGAGCTGAATAAATAATAGCTGCGTCAATTCGACGAGGCACAAAAAAAAGGGCCCATCTCGTAGAGATGGGCCCTTTGCAATTAATTTCGGCGACGACCTACTTTCCCACACGGTCTCCCATGCAGTATCATCGGCGCGGCAGGGCTTAACTTCTGTGTTCGGGATGGGAACAGGTGTGACTCCTGCGC
>NZ_QKAP01000076.1 GCF_003247215.1 Malonomonas rubra
CTCCTGTTTGATCAGGACGCGGCCGGGCGTCAGGCGACCTTCAAGGCGATGGCAGCCCTTCAGGAAGAAGGGATCCCAGCGCTGGTGATTGAGTTGCCGAAGGGGGAGGATCCAGATTCCTTTGTCCAGAGCAAGGGCCCCGACGCCTTTCGGGTGCGGCTGGAACAGGCACGCCCAGCAATGGACCTGTTCATGGAAGATGCGCTGCAGAGCGCCGGGGCCGGGGTGGAACAGAGGGTTCGCGCGGCAAAAACCGTCATTGAGCGGATTTGTGAGCTCTCCAGCAGTATGGAGCAGGACCTCTACCTTAAGGAGTTGGCCGGCCGCAGCGGTATCGAGCTTGAGCTGCTGAAACAGCAACTGGCAGAGGTGCAGCGCAAGGCGAAATCAGTACCGGAAGCGGAGGAGGGTGTACCTGTTTCGCCGGAACCGCCAGAGTATGTAGAGAGATATCATGCAGAGCAGAGCTTCTTGCTTGGCCAAGCCTCTTCGGGCGAACGAAGTGCTCCGGAAAAGCCGTCTGGGCCTGATTGGCGCAAGGTTGAGGGGGAACTGTTGCGGACTGCTTTTTTGCTGCCGGAAGAGCGGACCCGATTGGCAGAGATCGTTGATGAAAGGTTTTTGACCCCTGCGGCAAAAGAGTTGGCGCAGGAGATCCTTGGTTCAAAAAAGGCGTTGGAGGACCAGAGTCTGTTGGAAGATTTCAGTGCGCGCTACCATGCGGTGATCAAGGACTTTCTGCAGTCACCGGTGGAGATGGTCGAGGGCACGTTCGACGGGCTTTTAAAGGCTTTGCAAAAAGAGTCTCTGAAAAAGAAGAAGGACGAAATTTATGTGCGGATGAATGAGGCTGCACAGCTTGGTGATGAAGAATTACACGCAAAATTACTGAGAGAGTTTACTCAGCTGAATAACGAGTTAAAGTAATAGTATTACGGTACGCCACAAGGAGAATACGCAAAAATGGCGAAAAAGACGAATCCGGAAGAGGTTCAGCAGCTAATCGACATGGGGAAGGAGAAGGGCTTCCTAACCTATGATGAAGTCAATGACATTTTGCCCGCCAACATGGTGTCTTCGGAGCAGCTTGAGGATGTGATGAGCATGTTCGGCGAAATGGATATCGAAGTTGTTGATTCCGACAGTAAGGTCCGCTCTTCTTCGAATGACGATGATGACCTCGATGGTGATGATGACAAGGATGACGGAGATGTTGAGCTTGAGGCAGGCACTCTGGGCCGCACCAGCGATCCGGTCCGAATGTATCTGCGGGAAATGGGACAGGTTGCCCTGTTGACCCGTGAGGGTGAGGTCGAGATTGCCAAGCGGATTGAAGAGGGTGATGCGCGGGTGACCAAGGTGGTCATGCGCACCCCGATCGCGGCCCGTGAAGTGATTACACTGTTGCAACGCCTCGAAAAAGGCCAGATCGGAGTTTCCGAGGTCACCCGTGATTACGACGAAGAAGAGGGTGGTGAGGCGGAAGAGAAGCAGCGCGAGCGTTTGACCGAGATTCACGAACAGGTCAAGCCGCTTGAAGAGCAGTTAAAGCAGGTACAGGAAAGTCTGGCCGCTGATCCGCCGCCGGCAGAGAAAAAGCTGAAAACTCTGCAGAAGAAAGAAGAAGAGCTGCGGGATCAGTTGATTGAATTGCTGCGGCAGGTACGCCTGAAAGATTTCCAGGTTGCGAAGATTGTTGATCGCCTCAAGGATATGGGAGAGCAGGTCAGGAAAGGGCAGCGGGAAATCTCCTCTTGTGAAGAGCAGATCGGCAAGCCGTATAAAGAGATCCGCAGTTACTTACGGCGGATGCGCAAAAATGATGACGAAGCCCATGCTGTTGCCGATGAATTGCAGGTCTCAGGCGATATTCTGCTGTCGGTGGAAAAACGGCTCAAAGCAGCTAAGCGCAAGTTCAAGCGGGTCAAGGAAGAGTCTGGTTTTGAGCCGGAGGAGCTACTCGAATACCTGAAAGAAGTTTATAAGGGAGAGTGGCGGGCCAAGAAAGCCAAAACCGAACTGGTTGAAGCGAACCTGCGACTGGTTGTTTCGATCGCCAAGAAGTACACCAACCGCGGTTTGCAATTTCTCGACCTGATCCAGGAAGGGAATATCGGTCTGATGAAAGCGGTCGATAAATTCGAATATCGTCGTGGTTACAAATTTTCCACTTATGCTACTTGGTGGATTCGACAGGCGATTACTCGGGCTATCGCCGATCAGGCTCGCACCATCCGGATTCCGGTGCATATGATCGAGACGATCAACAAGCTGATCCGTACGACTCGCCAGCTGGTTCAGGAGTTCGGCCGCGAACCGACCCCGGAAGAGATCGCTGAGCGGATGGATCTACCGCTCGACAAGGTGCGCCGGGTGCTGAAAATTGCCAAGGAGCCGATCAGCCTCGAAACCCCGATCGGGGAAGAGGAAGATTCCTCGTTGGGCGATTTTATTGAGGACAAGGGTGTGGTCTCACCGCTTGAAGCGGTGATCAAGGGGAACCTCAGCGACCAGACCTCCCGGGTGCTGGCTTCCTTGACGCCACGTGAAGAGAAGGTGCTGCGGATGCGTTTCGGGATCGGCGAGAAATCTGACCATACGCTGGAAGAGGTTGGTCAGGATTTCAACGTTACCCGTGAGCGGATTCGCCAGATTGAGGCGAAGGCACTGCGAAAGTTGCGTCACCCCAGTCGGGCCAAGCGACTCAAGGGATTCGCATCGAGCGATAACTGATGCAAAAAACTTAAGTGGTGCGCATACTAAAATCTTGACAGTGGTAAAACAGTTTGCTTACTATGTACTCTTGTGCAAGGGGCCTATAGCTCAGTTGGTTAGAGCCGCCGGCTCATAACCGGCTGGTCCCAGGTTCGAGTCCTGGTGGGCCCACCAAATTAACCCCTGGCGGGCATTCCGTCGCAAAAGAAACTAGGCAGATTGCGTTGAACGCAGAGCTTCGATTGATACAGTTATCGCACCCTGGGAAACATCAAGGGGGATGTGCAGAGAGTGCGGCAGGAATCGCCAAGGGGGAAAACCAGATCAACCAAGAGTGCACCGGGAAACCGGTGCACTCTTTCTTTTTGCGGGAACGCTGGAATGGCTAAGCAGAAAAAGGCCTGCTTGACTGATTTGGTTGGCTTGTTGAATGTCCTCTACGCTCCGGGACTCGCCGAAGATTGGGACAATGTCGGGCTGCAAATCGGTGATCCGACAGCTGAAATCAAGCGGGTGCTAGTCTGCCTAGATGCCGAAGAGATTGCCATCGAAGCAGCTGTGCGTGCCGACGCGCAGCTTGTGGTCAGTCATCACCCTTTGATCTTCAAGGGGCTGAAGCGATTGACGCCGAGCGATGAAGTCGGCCGGGTTTTGTTTCGGGCGATCCGCAACAATATTGCTGTTTTCAGCGCCCACACCAACCTTGATCGCGCTGCTGATGGCCTCAATGACTGGTTGGCGGCCCGGATCGGTATCGAGAATTGTCAGCCACTGGAAAAACCACAGAGAGCCGGTTATTACAAACTTGTTGTTTTTGTGCCGCAAGGGCATGAAACAGCGCTGATGGAAGCCCTGTTTGCTGCGGGGGCCGGGAATATTGGTCAATATGACCATTGCTCTTTCCGCACGGAAGGGATTGGCAGCTTTCGCGGTAGTGAGGCGACAGATCCCTTTATTGGCCTACCTGGGCAGCATGAAGAGACCGGCGAGTTTCGTCTCGAGACCATCGTTCCAGGTGCGCGACTGACGAAAGTGGTGGAACGCATGCGCAAGGCGCATCCCTACGAAGAAGTTGCCTACGACCTGATCCCGTTGGCCAACAGCAGAGACGATATTGGCTTAGGCCGAATCGGTCGTTTGGCGGAAGAAACCAGTCTGCAGCAATTTGCCGAACAGATGCGTGAACGGTTGAACTTGCCCTCCCTCAGGCTGGTCGGCGATCGAATGCAGAAAATCAACAAGGTCGCTGTTTGTGGCGGTAGCGGTGCTTCTTTGTTGAGCGAAGCGCTCAGGCAGGGGGCTGATTGCCTGGTCACTGGCGATGTGAAATATCATGACGCTCAACGCGCGCGTTCCGAAGGGCTGGCCTTGATCGATGCTGGTCATTTCGGAACTGAAAAGTTAATGGTTCCGGAGTTAGCCGTACGTCTGCGCCATGCGCTCGACGAGCGGCGGTTGCCGGTAGAGGTTATCGAAATGGCGGCTGAGCAGGATCCTTTTACCACGATCTGCTAGCGGTCAATATCCTTTCAAGAAGTATGGAGGCTTAAAGTGCACGAACAGATGAACCTGCTGAAGGAGCTTCAGGAGATCGATCAGGAAATCAGCACCATCGAAAAGAGTCAGCAAGGCTATCGGCAAGAACTAGACTCTTTCGGAGTTGAATCCGCCCGCGTTCAGGCGATGCTTGACGAATTGAGTGCAGAACTGGCGGTGCTGCAGAAAGACGAAGCGCAACTTCAGCAGGATCTGCTACGAGAGCGGGACAATATCGCTCGGGTCGAAGGGCGGTTGCCAGAAATCCAGACCCAGAAAGAATATGTCGCCGTTCTCAAAGAGATCGACATGGCTAAAAAGGCGAACAAGGATCTGGATGAGCAACTGCTGGCCAAGCTGCAGGAGATCAGCTCCCTGGAAGAAGATCTTCAGGAAAAAGAGGCTGAGCTTGCCGGTATCAACGAAAAAGCCGAGGCCCGCACCGCCGAGATCAATGAGCTGTTGGCGGAAAGCGATACAGCTCTGGAAAAACGCAAGGAAACCCGTGAGTCGGTAACCAAGGACCTGCCGACAGCACTGTTGCGCAAGTACCAGACACTGTTCAAACGGCGCGGTGGCTTGGCGCTGGCACTAGCTAGCAACGGGGCTTGTCTTGGCTGCAATATGCAGCTGCCTCCGCAGCAGTTCAACAGCTTGCTGCGTGAGACTGAAATGCAGACCTGCCCGCACTGCAACCGTTTACTCTACGTTGAACAGGGTTGATCAGGTTCATTTTGGTTTGGTCGAAGAAGGACAGGTGATCGCTGGTTCGCCAGCTTCGTGCCAAGGCGAACGGGAGGAAAGTCCGGGCTCCGCAGGACAGGATGGTCCCTAACGGGGACCGGGGGTGACCCTAGGGAAAGTGCCACAGAGAGGAGACCGCCTGCAGGCTTTTGTCTGTGGGTAAGGGTGAAAGGGTGAGGTAAGAGCTCACCAGTTCCGGCGGTGACGTCGGAAGCTCGGTAAACCCCATCCGGAGCAAGGCCGAATAGGGAAACGTTTGAGGATGGTCCGTCCAAAGTTTCCGGGTCTGGCTGCTTGAGGCCGTCGGCAACGGCGGTCCTAGAGGAATGATCATCGTCCTGCAGCGGGTAACTTCTGCAGGAAACAGAACCCGGCTTATGGCCTTCTTCGGCCACCATACTTACCGGCAGCTGACCGTTTCGGTTATGCTGCCGTTGCTTATCATGACAGGTTTTTATGACAGAACAACGCAGCCAGTCCTGGCACCAGATCGTCGGGCAGGTGACCGCTGAATATAGTCGTCTGCCGCAGCTGGAAAAAGACTGGATCGCAGCACGCCTGAAATCCCTGGGAGAACTGCAGGGCCGGTTGAATCAGCTGTTTGAAAAAGGGGACGGGCTTTCCGCCTGCGGCGCTTGTTCCGGTGAGTGCTGTGCCAAAGGGCACAACCATATGACCCTGGCCAACTTGCTCTGTTTTCTTCAGCAGGACGAGCCGCCACCTGCCTCCGATTTTTCCCGAACCTGCCCCTTTTTGACAGAGCAAGGCTGCTCTTTGCCGGTCGCAAGACGCCCCTATAATTGCATCAGTTTTGTTTGTGATATAATTGAGAAATCTTTAACCTCGGCGGAACTCGCCGAGTTTTATTCTCTCGATCAACAGCTGCGTGGGATCTACCAGGAGTTCGCAGGTCGCTATACCGGTGCTGGGATGACCGGTCTGCTCCTGCAGCAGCACCGCTTGGCCGGAAGAGCTTTTCTAGCGCGAAAGACCACTGCCGGTTCCGTTTCCGGATCAACAGGAGCTTGAAATGAAGATTAGTTTTGACCGCACCAATGGGGAAATTGATGACATCATCGACGATCTTATGCGTCGGGTGAAAGTTCATCATCCGGAAATGATCCGACAGATGATTCTTAGTGCCCTCAAGTCGGGGCAGGAGAACGACTATCTGGCTGACCAGAAGCTGATGCGCACGACGATGAAGGAGATGCGCTTTACCAATAAGGTGTTTGCCCCTTACCGGCAACGGAAGAAGGTGAGTATTTTCGGCAGCGCCCGTACCAAGCCGGAAGAGCCCATCTACCAGAAGTGCGTACAGTTTTCCCGCATGCTAGCCGATCAGGGTTACATGGTGATAACCGGTGGTGGCCCCGGAATCATGCTGGCCGGCAATGAAGGCGCCGGAGCGGAAAACTCCTTTGCCGTGAATATAGATCTTCCCTTCGAGCAGGAAATGAATCCTATCATGCAGGGGAACGAGAAGATTATTAACTACAAGTACTTCTTCAACCGCAAGGTCGCTTTCCTCAAGGAGGCGGACGCCGTGGTCCTGTTCCCCGGCGGTTTCGGCACCCTTGATGAGGGGATGGAGGTGATGACCTTGGTGCAGACCGGCAAGAACCCACCGATCCCGCTCATCATGATTGACGATGATGACGGGGGCTATTGGGATATGTTTTTCAATTTCGTCCGCGACGCACTACTCAAGCGTGAGCTGATCAGCTTTGAGGACTTCGCCCTGTTCACCATCACCAAGAATCCGGCAGAGGCTGTGGAGTACATCAACGAATTCTACCGCAACTACCACTCGATGCGCTTCGTCAAGGAAAAGCTGGTTGTGCGGCTGAACAAGGTGCTTGATACTGATCACCTACAGGTACTCAGGAGCGAGTTCAGCGAGATCCTTGCTCCAGGCGGCAGCATGCGTTTGTCGAATGCCCTCCCAGAAGAACAGGACCAGCCCGATCTGCTGTTGATGCCGCGCTTGGTCATGGAGTTCAACCGCCGCAGCTATGGCCTGCTCAAAGCTCTGATTCGGCGTATCAATTCTTTCTGATGGCTGCGTTACAAGAATTGCCGATAAGCGTTCTGACGGTCCGCCTCAAGCGCACAGATCTGCGTCAGATGCTGGCACTGGTCCGCACTCTCTTTCGCCTCAGCCAGTCGGAAAATTATCAGCGCCAAGTTTTCCCGCAACTGCCGGAAGTCTGCCGTTTCGATCCCGGACACGCTGCCTTGATGATGGGGTATGATTTTCACCTGACCGAGGACGGTCCCAGGCTCATCGAGGCCAATACCAATGCGGGCGGTGGTTATATCGCCTGGTTGAGTGAAGCCGGGGCGCAGGGGCATGATCCGATCGAATTGACCCGACGGATTCAAACGCGGCTGTTCTCCACTTTTTTGCGGGAATTTCGCGACTATTCAGCCGGGCGGGGCCGGTTGCAGAGTGTCGTTCTGGTCGATGAGGCGCCGCATGAGCAGCCGCTTTACCCGGAGATGGTTGCATGCCGAGATTGGCTGTGCACCTTGGGTCTGCAGGCCGAGATCGCCTCACCCGAGCAGCTTTTTGCGGATAAAGACGGTGTGTTGCTTGCTGGAGAAAGGGTCGATCTGATTTACAATCGGCACTGTGATTTCTTTCTTGACGAGCCGGTGATGAGCGGTTTACGAGCCGCTTATCTGGCCGGCACGGTGTGCCTGTCGCCCAACCCATTCGCTTATGGTCTGTTGGCCGACAAACGGCGCATGATTCTTTGGTCCAACCAGCAGCGATTGGAGAAACTGGGAATAGACAAGGGCGACCGTGAATTGTTGACGACCGTGGTCCCGGAGAGTCGTCTGCTGGCCGATTGCGATTCAGAAGCAGTATGGGCAAAACGGAAGGATTTGATTTTTAAACCGGTGACTCGCTTCGGTAGTCGGGGCGTTTTGATGGGAAAAAGCATCAGTCGCAAACGTTTTAAAGAACTTGATCCGCAAACCACATTAGCGCAGCAGGTGGTTGCTCCTTCGGTAGAGTCCGATGAACAAGGGCGGGAATATAAAGTCGATCTGCGACTGTTCGTATATCGTGACCAGTTGCTCGGGATCGGCGCCCGTTTGTATCAGGGGCAGGTGACCAATCTGCGGACGGAAGGCGGCGGATTCGCTCCGGTTCGACTGGTGTAAGGATTCTTCTTTCAAGTAAGCATAAAAAAAGCCGCCCTTTCGTGGCGGCTTTTTTGCGATTATCATCCGGAACTATTCGCCCCAGACAAGGTCTTGCCAGATCCAGCCGGTCTTGTCGTCGGCAGCTTTGACCTGCACCCATTTCTGCTCTTGTGCCAGCAATTGGAAGCTGTTGCCTTTTTTCGCTTTGAAGGCGACCGGGAACTCTTTGCCCGGGCCGCTACGGACATTGCAGAGGTCGGCGGTGACGGTAACCGTGTGGGTAGCTGTGGTCAGCGATTTGTGGATATAGCCGACTATACCATCGGCGGTTTTTACTTTGAGGTAGGCCGCACCATTTTCCAGAACTTCCAGCGGTGCATAGAGGTCCAGTTGCTTAATAACATTGGAGCCGGAAACCATAGCCTTGTCGCGCACCTCTGCGGGCAGGTGGGAAACGCTGATCATTTCTGCTAGACAGGATGTTGCCAATAGCAAAAACAGGCCGGTAAGAAGAATCTTTTTCATATTGCCTCCTAGTATTTATGTGTACGATTTAGCATTAAATGCGCGTATTAGAGCAATTCACTTGAGCACTGTCAATTTAAATAAGTTTTAACTCGAGACCCTCCTTATTTGCCACAAGCGGGTTCGATTTTCAGCCGCCGGCTTTTTTAACTTTCCAGCCCTTTTTCTGTAACTCTTCAAGCAGCAGGTCGCGGTGATCGCCCTGAATCTCTATTATGCCGTTTTTGATCGTGCCGCCTGTGCCGCATTTTTGCTTCAGGTATTTGGCGAGCTTTTTCAGCTCATCACCACTGAGCGGAAGGCCGGTAATCAGGGTCACTCCTTTGCCTTTACGCCCTTTGGTTTCCTTCTGGATACGGACGATACCATCTCCTTTTGGCGTTGGGGACATTTTTTTACAGTTGCAATTCCCGAGTGCTTTTCCGCAGCCGGGGCAAAGGCGGCCGGCTTCACAGGAATAGGCTGGGGTACTGTTGTTGCGTAACATGAAAGATCCAATCTATGCAGTAACTAGAGCCTTTTTTTCAGTTGGCATTCGACGCAGATTTTTTTCAATTCGAAAAGCCCGCTTTCCGGGTTGAGAACGCTGGCGACGGTCATATGCTGCGGACAGGTGATCTTGTAGCATTCACTGCAGACCAATCCTTCACCGACATTCGAGCAGTAATCACAGATGTGGCACATCCATGGAGAATGGTTGGCATCGTCGTTCATCGGTTGCGATATCTCAGCTGGGCATGAAGCTGTCGAGTCATTCAGTTTTATTCCCAAGTGCAGGATAGAACGTATTGACGCACAGTTCAAGATTAGGTTTTGTAGTTGTCACCGCTGTTCGCGTCCGGTCGTTATTGACCTGTTGAACTCAGCTCCTCCAGCGTCAGTATCGAATAAATATCGCGCCGCGTCGATTTGTTGATGATGACGGCGCTTCCGGCCAGCATTGCCCCAGCTTGTTTGACGATTTCCTCGATCGCTTTGAGGGTCGAGCCTTTGGCGAAGAAATCATCGATGAACAGAACTCGTTCACGCGCCTGGAGCACCTCTTTCGCAACATACAAGGTAGTCGACTCCTCTTTGGTGAAGGAATAGCTGGCGGCAGCGTAGTGCTCCCCCATGGTCAAGGGCTTCTTTTTCTTGGCGTAGACAAAAGGAATCCCAAGTATCCCGGCAACCGCCTGGGCGAGCATGATGCCGCTGGTTTCCGCGGTCAGTACCTTCTCAATCGATTTTTCTGCAAAATGGGTTGCGACATCGGTGGCGAGTAGATCAATCAGTTGTGGATCGACCATGTGGTTGAGGAAACGATCGACCTTGATGACTTCACCGTCGATTCGTCCATCCCGCTTGATCCTTTCTTTCAAGGTTTGCGAAGCATAACTCATTTTCGATCCTCCCGATCATAAGTTAGTCCGAGACTCTCTGGTTGTTGGCTGCCCCCCTTTTTGTAAGCGGAGGGTTGAATCACCAAAATGACAATGGTGAAAAAGTAGGGCAACATCTGCAGGGTATGCGCGCTGATCCAGGTTCCCATCGCCTAAAAGCGCAACTGCATGGCGGTAATGCCGCCGAACAGGTAGGAGCCGAGCATCGCCCGAGGGCTCGACCATCCGGCAAAGATGCCCAATGCCACGGCGATCCAGCCACGACCGGCCGACATGATCTCGATCCACATCGGTGTGGTCGCCAGGCTCAAGTATGCGCCGCCGATATCGAAAATGCCGGAGCCGACACTCACTGAGAGAAAACGATAGCGATTGACTGGCACCCCGCAGGTGTCGGCCACTGCCGGGTTTTCCCCGATGGTGCGTAAGGGGGCTAATCTGGTGTTCACCACCAGCTTCGGCTACATGGACGTCACCATCGACGTCGCATGCCGCGACACCGATGTGGTCTTCATGCACTGTTCCGGATACAAGACCGCCGAGAATGTCGCCACCTACTTAGGGCGCATGTGCGAGCCACGTTATCCCTCCGGTATCGTCGCCGCCTTCCCGATTCCGGAAGTCATCCGCGGCACCAACGCTTTCACCCTCGGCGTCCGTAGTGTCAACCCGGCAGCTCAAGTGAATGTCTTCTGGACACAGACTCGGTTCGATTCAGGTATCGAAAGGGACGCCGCCGACAGCCTGCTTGATGTCGGTGCCGACTTGGTAGCTATGCATCAGGACGCCCCTGCGATCCTGCAGGCCGTTGATGACCCTGGCCGATTCCGCACCTTCGGGAACCGATTCGATATAGGTTAAGGACTGGACGAAC
>NZ_QKAP01000116.1 GCF_003247215.1 Malonomonas rubra
CAACCATTGTTTATAACCTAATGTGTTCCGGCTGGTTATACGGCCGGCGAAGATGTAAGGAGCGTATACCATGCCGAAAATGAAAACCAACAGAGGCGCTGCAAAACGGTTCAGAACAACCGGCGCCGGTCGGATTCGCCGTAACAAGGCGTTTTCCTCACATATTCTGACCAAGAAATCAACTAAGCGTAAACGGAATCTGCGAAAGTCCGCATTGATCGCCGAGGTTGATGTCAAAGCAGTACGGAGAATGCTGCCGTACGCGTAAAGGTATCGATCTCCGGCAGAATAGTCCGGGATTGGTTAACTCCGCTCTTGATTATTTATTTTTCGAGCGGTTTTGCATGTTTAGTTTGAACGGAGAAGACAATGCCTCGTGTAACTCGCGGTTTTAAAGCACGCCGCAGAAGAAATAAAGTTTTGAGTTTGGCCAAAGGGTTTCGTGGCGGCAAGCACCGCTTGTTCAGAACCGCAGCGGAGGCAGTAGACCGCGCCCTGTGCTATGCCTATCGTGACCGGCGTGTCAAAAAACGGGAGTTCCGCGCCCTGTGGATCAGCCGTATCAGCGCTGCTGCCAAACAGAATGGTGTCAATTACAGCCGCCTGATCAATGGAATGGGCAAGAATGCGATTGAACTTGATCGCAAGGTGCTCTCCAACCTGGCTATTGTCGATCCCAATGCCTTCACCGCCGTTGTGAAAGCTTCCGGACTGGCTGCCTGATTTTTCTCGGATCAATCCCATGGAAAACGAGCTGCTCAGGCTCAAGCAGGAAGCCGGCGAGGCTCTGGAGAATGTCAAGGATGCAGCAGCCCTTGAGGCTTTCCGCATCCAGTTCCTCGGGCGGAAAGGGGGACTTCTGACCGGCGTCATGCGGCAGTTGAAGTCAGTCGCCGCCGAGGAACGCCCCCGACTTGGCCAACTGGCCAACGACATTAAACAGGCCGTTGAACAACGCTTTGAAGAAATCAAAGCCCAATTGGGTGCCTCAAGTCCGAAGGCGGGCAGCGGTGCAACCGATTACAGTCTCCCCGGACGCTTTCTGCCTTTTGGTAAACTGCATCCCGTGACCCAGGTCATGGAAGAGATCTGTTCGATTTTTGAGGGCTTGGGTTTTGCCGTTGCCGAAGGACCCGATGTTGAAACTGATTACTATAATTTCGAGGCGCTGAATATACCGCCGCATCATCCGGCCCGTGACATGCACGACACCTTTTATGTCACGGATTCGATCCTGCTACGCACGCACACTTCCCCGATGCAGGCACGGATCATGGAAAAGCACGATCCCCCCCTGCGCTACATAGCCCCTGGTAAGGTGTATCGCTGCGATTCCGATATTACTCACACGCCAATGTTTCATCAGGTGGAGGGCTTTTTGGTCGATAAGGATGTCTCCTTTGCTGACCTCAAAGGGGTTTTGACCTCCTTCACCCACAAGATGTTCGAGCGTGAACTGGCGCTTCGCTTCCGTCCAAGCTTTTTCCCGTTCACCGAACCCAGTGCCGAGGTCGATATTGCCTGCGTGATCTGTGGCGGCAGCGGGTGTAGGGTTTGTAAACGGACTGGCTGGCTGGAAATTCTAGGCTCCGGTCTGATAGATCCCGAGGTCCTCAAAATGGTCGGTTACGATCCGGATGTCTATTCCGGTTTCGCCTTCGGCCTTGGTGTTGAGCGTATAGCCATGCTCAAATATGGTATCGACGATATCCGTCTGTATTACGAGAACGACCTCCGGTTTCTTTCCCAGTTTTAAATATTCGCCCCTCACCATCCCTCGGCAATTACCGCGGATGCGTGAGTTGATGGCTAAACGAGGTAAACCACACCGGATCATATTTCTTCCGGTGTGGTTTTTTCGCTTCCAGCCCCTCATCAATTGGATCGTTTAGTAGGGATTCACCCTTCGGTTTTCATTACGATAACGCTGTTGCAGGATAGACCGTCATGAAATTCACACTCAGCTGGCTAAATCAGTTCGTTTCCACTAAAGGCTTGACTCCAGCCCAAATTGCCGACCGCTTGACCATGCTCGGTCTGGAAGTTGACAGCGTAGAAGAGTTATTTGCCGAACTCGCGCCGATTGTTACTGCCCGGGTCACCGAGGTAAGCAAACACCCGGATGCAGACAAGCTGACCATTTGCACCGTCGACACCGGTGAAGAGAGCGTTCAAATCGTCTGTGGTGCACCCAATGTCCGAGCCGGTATGGTTACGGCGCTCGCTAAACCTGGAGTAAAACTGCCCGACGGTACCAAAATCAAGAAATCCAAGGTTCGTGGCGTGGTTTCCATGGGCATGCTCTGTTCCTCCCGTGAGCTTGGCATCGATAACGACCATGGCGGTATTATGGATCTTGACGGTACACTTGCAGCCGGCCAGCCGCTGATCGATGCTCTGACCATGCGCGATGTGGTCATCGAGGTTGATCTGACACCGAACCGCCCCGACTGTGCAAGTGTTCGCGGCATTGCCCGCGAGGTCGCCAGTTTTGCAGGTGGACCGCTTAAGCCGCTGGTCGAGTCCGTCACACCGCTGAGCGGCAAGGGTGTCGATTACGCTGTGGTTATCGACGATGCCGAGCTTTGCCCCCGCTATACCGCGAGAAAACTGACCAACGTCAAGATAGGGCCATCCCCAGAGTGGATGCAGCAGCGGCTGAGCGCTGTCGGCATGCGGCCGATTAATAACATTGTCGATATCACCAACTATGTGATGCTTGAATCGGGCCAGCCACTGCACGCCTTTGATTTCGACACCCTGCACGGTAAAAAGATCATAGTGCGTCGACCCAAAAGCAAGGAAAGCGAAATTGTCTCCCTGGACAACAACAATCGCCAACTCGATTCGGATATGCTGCTTATCTGTGATGCCGAGCGTCC
>NZ_QKAP01000132.1 GCF_003247215.1 Malonomonas rubra
ATTATTGAAACGGATGACGTTTGAAGAACTCAACAGACTTCGTGAAGAATATCGACAGACTGCGGATAGCCTGCAGACAATCAAGCAGCTCTCGATCCTGCTACGCAGATTCTGCATCAGCTATCAGCCTCGCACCGACGCCGCAGCACTGACAGGAGAGGGCTGGCTACGACACCTGGACCGACTGGGAAGCTGCCAGGACTTCACCAGCGGTGTCGGACGCCCTCTGGCTTTCGGCCCCTATCAGCAACAACCGGCAGCCAATATGATCCCGTTGATCGACCTCTGCGAAAACTGGCTCAAGAAACTTCCCAACCGGGCGCGGCGATAGGAGCGATTACTATGCTGCACTTCATCTGGCCATGGATGTTTCTGCTCCTGCCAATACCGCTATTGATTCGTAAATTTTTATCCCCTTTAGAAAAGCATCAGGGCGCGGCGCTACAGGTTCCATTTATTGAAGACTTCTATCAAACAGAAAAATCACGGGGAAGAGTTCATTCAAAGCGCTGGCTTGCTCTGGCGACATGGCTTTGCTGGCTGCTGCTGGTTGCTGCCAGTGCCCGACCGGAATGGCTCGGAGATCCGATACAGCTGCCGGTCAGCGGCCGTGACTTATTGCTCTCCGTCGACCTGTCCGGCAGTATGGAGGCAGCCGATTTTGAAATTAACGGCGACCAAGTCGACCGCTTGACGGCAGCCAAATGGGTGGCCGGTGATTTCATCGAGCGACGCACAGGAGATAGGATCGGACTGATCCTTTTCGGCCGCCACGCCTATCTGCAAACTCCACTGACCTTTGATCGAAAAACCGTTCGTACTCTGCTCGAAGAATCAGCAATAGGCCTGGCCGGCAAGGAAACGGCGATCGGCGATGCCATCGGGCTGGCACTTAAACGCCTGAAAGGCCAGCCAGAAAGTTCGCAGGTCCTGATCCTATTGACCGATGGCGCCAACACTGCCGGCGAGATCGACCCGCTAAAAGCAGCGGAACTGGCGAAAAAAGCGGGACTGAAAATCTACACCATCGGCATCGGCGCCGATGAGATAGAAGTCCGCTCCTTTTTCGGCACCCAAAAGATCAACCCATCGACCGATCTCGACGAAAAAACTTTGCGGCAGATCGCCCAGTTGACAGGAGGGCAGTACTTCCGCGCCCGAGACACAGAGGAGTTGGCTAAAATCTACCAGTTGCTAGACAAGCTGGAACCGGTTGAGAAAGAAACCCAAAGCTACCGTCCGACAACAGCGCTTTTTCATTGGCCGCTCGGTGTCGTGTGCGCGTTGGCGATGCTGTTGGCAGTAGCCCGGCTAAAGCCAGGACTAAAACGATCAGCCGCTACTAAGGAAAGGTTTTCCGTAACCGGCAAAAGGGGGAACGTATGAATCTGGCCGTTTTTCATTTTCTGCGTCCCTGGTGGTTCGCCCTACTTCTGCCGATGGCTCTATTGTGGTTCAAAGTGCGGCAGAATAAGGCGCGCAGCAACTGGTCTGCGGTCTGCGACCCGCACTTGCTCCCGCATATCCTCACCGGCCAAGACGTCGGTAACAACAGATGGCTCGGCGCTTCAATCATTTGCGCCATCCTACTTACCCTAACCGCGCTGGCCGGTCCGACCTGGGAGAAGCTGCCGCAACCGGTTTTCCGCCCGCAATCGGCACTGGTGATTCTGCTCGATCTGTCCCGCTCAATGGATTGTCCCGACCTCAGTCCAAGCCGCCTGGCCAGAGCGCGCTTCAAAGTAGCCGACATCCTGAAGCAGCGCAAGGAGGGGCAGACCGCGCTGGTCGCCTTTGCCGGCGATGCCTTTACAGTGACGCCTCTCACCACCGACACCAAGACTATCGACAGTCTTTTAAGCAGCTTGAAGACCGAAATCATGCCGACTCAGGGCAGCCGCGTCGATCTGGCCATCGAAAAAGGGGTGGAATTGATCTATCAAGCGGGACTCCAGCAGGGAGACCTGTTGCTGATCGGTGACGGCTACAGCGACCGGCGCAGTATCGTAGCCGCTGAAAAAGCCTACTCTTCAGGGATCCGCCTGTCGGTTCTTGCGGTCGGCACCAAGGAAGGAGCGCCGGTACCGACCAAAGACGGTTTTTTACAGGACGCGCAGGGAACGATCGTCATCCCGAAACTGAACGAAATGCAACTGCGTGACCTGGCCAGTCGTGATGGCGGCGAATACCGCCTCATCCGCGTTGACGATCAGGACATCAAAACCTTACTCAACGCTTCAGAAACTAGGCTGCGCAGCGACAGCAACAATCTGAAGACAGATATGCTCGCGGATCGCTGGCTCGATCAAGGCCCTTGGCTAGTGTTAGCGCTACTGCCGCTAGCCGCCCTCGCCTTCCGCCGGGGTCTCCTGTTTTGCCTGCTGCTTCTGTTCTTCACTCATTCAACGGCACAGGCATTTGAGTTACAGAACCTTTTCCAAACCGACAATCAGCAGGCTGCATCCTCCCTGCAGCAGGGAAACGCAATTGCTGCTGCAGAAAAATTCAGCGATCCACACTGGAAAGCGGTTGCCCAGTACCGCGCCGGCCAATACCAGGCTGCGGCCGACGGGTTAAAAGATCTGACTGATAGCACGTCACGCTACAACCGCGGCAACGCCTTGGCCCAACTCGGCGATTACCAGCAAGCGCTCAAGATGTATGAGCAGGTCCCGGTGTCAGATCCGGTCTACCCGGACGCGCAGTACAACAAGCAGTTGCTGGAAAAGCTGCTCAAGGAGCAACAGGATCATCAACAGCAGCAGAAAAATCAGAAACAGAACCAGCAAGACCAGTCGCAAAAGAAGGACAAACCGCAGAACCAGCCGCAGAAAGACTCCCAACAACAGCAGCAGAAGGACTCAGACAAACAGCAACAGGCTTCGGATCAAACACAACAATCGGCCTCAGAAAAACAACAGGAACAGCAATCGAAAGCAAACAGCCCAAAACAGTTCGAGCAGAAAAACAATGACAAGCAACAGCAAGAGCAGAATGCCAAAAAAGAAACGGCTGGGGATGAACAGCAGAAAAAACCGGCTGAAGTTTCCGACGAGCAAACCGAGCAAAAGCAGCTAGATTCTAGCGAGCAATGGCTCAAACAAATCCCGGACGATCCCGGCAGTCTGCTGCAGCGCAAGTTTCTTTACCAGTACCGCCAACGTCAAGGCGTCGACGAGGATAACCCATGGTAACGACCAGACAAATTCTCCTTACTTTCAGCCTGCTGCTCCTGCTCCTGAGCCCGGCATTTGCTGCCGATATCAAGGTATTTGTCGATCAGGATCAACTGCGGCTCGATCAATCGTTCAGGCTCTACTTCGAAGCCAACGGATCGGTCGACGATGATCCCGATTTCAACCCGCTGAAGTCCGACTTCGAGATCCTCAGTCGTAACGTCAGCAGCAGCACAAGCTTCGTCAACGGCTCGTTCAGCAGTAAAAAGACCTGGATTCTCACCCTCATAGCCAAGAGCAGTGGCACCCTGACAATACCGGCGGTCTCTTTCGGCAGCGACCAAAGCCCACCACTGTCCCTCACGATCGGCACAGCCGATACTCGTACCAAAACCAGTCAGAACAAAGATCTTTATCTGGAGGTCGATGCGCAACCGAAATCGGCCTACGTTCAGCAGCAGGTCATCTACAGCGTGCGCCTGTATCGCCGGTTGGAAATCACCAATGCCAGTCTCTCCGACCCGGAATTCAGTACCGGCGAGGCGATTTCCGAAAAGATCGGCGAGGATCACAGCTATGAGACCATCGTTGATGGTCGACGCTACCTGGTGATTGAACGCCAGTACGCCGTTTTTCCGCAGCAACAGGGGAAACTGGAGATTGCACCGATCCGCTTCAGTGGACAACTGCTACAAAACCAGCGGTCTTTCTTCGGTCCCCTGACGCAAGCAGGGCCGATCAGACGCTTTTCTTCAGACTCGGTGACCATTGATATCAAACCGGTACCGAGTTCTTTTACCGGCAAGACCTGGCTGCCGGTGAAAAACCTGCAAATCAGTGAAGACTGGTCGACCGACCCGAGCCAACTGGTGGTCGGCGAACCTGCAACCCACACGCTAAAACTTACAGCTCACGGCGCCCTGGCAAGCCTGCTGCCAAAATTGACTGCAGACCAACTGGCACAGTTCAAGCTCTATCCAGATCAGCCACAATTGGAAAACCAGTACCAGAAACAGTTGGCAGTAGGCAGTCGGGAGGAAAAGGTCGCTATCATCCCCACCAGCTCCGGAAAATTCACACTTCCCGAGCAAAAAATCTCCTGGTGGAACACGACCACCGATCAGCAGGAAACATTGGTTATCAAAGGAAGAACCTTACAGGTGGCCCCGCCATTCATCACGCACCCACCGGCAAGTACGGAAAGCCCCAAACAGTTGCCAGCTGCTGAGCCTCAGCAACCAGCGAAAGTGCCTATCACTTCAAAAGAGGACGCGCTTATCTGGAAGGTTCTTACCTTCATCTGCGCCGCTGGTTGGTTCCTGACTGCGCTTGTTTGGTTTAGAAGCAGAAAAAAGTGGGCGAAAAAAGCTCCGCACGTTTCGAAAGTCGCTCCGTCCCTTTCGCAAGCCAGGAAAAAACTGCGACAAGCCTGCAACAACAACGATGTTTCCGCTGCGGCTAAAGTCCTGCTTGAATGGGGGAAACAGAACTGGTCGGCAGATCCGCCATGCAATCTGGCCGAGATCGGCAGGCGCACCAATCACGATCTTCAGCAGCAGATAGAACAGCTGGATAAAATCCTTTACAGCCAGAATGCGACAGAATGGATTGGACAAGAGTTGTGGCGGGTTTTTAATCAGGCAAAAGGGAATGGTCTTTCAAAAAATAGCAGAAAAACAGATCAACTAGAGACACTTTATCTGAAATAAGAAATTTGACATTTGGGAACTAATGATTTTTCCCCATGACCCGATCCGCCAGCATACCGACCGCTAAAGCAAAGCTGTGGGCGCGGTTCCATTTCATCAAGGCGCGGTAGTTGTCATAAATCAGAAAAGCGTCCCCACCCGCCCCTTCCGGCAAAATCAACGAAGCCCGAAGCTTTACCTTCGGAAGGGACTGTCCATCAGCACTACGCACTCCATACTTCCGCCAGGTTGAGAGCAGCGCCGTCTTTTCCATTCCGGCCAGGTTAATATCCAGCCCCTTAGGCACTAGTACTTTTCGGCCCCAGGTTCGTTGCTTATCCCAGCCCATTATGGCCAGATAATTAGCTGCTGAAGAGAGATAATCCTCCGGGGTATGCCAAAGATCGATTCGGCCATCACTGTTGCCATCGACGGCGTAGTTCAGAAAAGAGGACGGCATGAATTGCACCTGCCCCATCGCACCGGCCCAGGAGCCTTTCATTTTTTCATAGCTGACATGCCCGGAATCGATGATCTTCAATGCGTTGAACAACTCTTTGCGGAAATAGTCACTTCGACGGCCATCGAATGCCAAGGTAACAAGGGCGTCAATGATCGATACCTTGCCGGTATGTTTGCCGTAGTAGGTTTCGATCCCCCACAAAGCGACTATAAAACGCGGCTGAACACCATACTTTCTGGAAATCTGATTGAGTAGCTGGCGATTCTCAATCAGTCTCCGCCGTCCCTGTTCAATCCGTTTATTACTGAGCACGCCGGAAAGATACTCTTCAAGTGTCTTCTTGAATTCCGGTTGATTTCTGTCAGCCTTGATAACCCACGGAAGAGGCTCTGCCTGGCGCAAAGCAACTTCTATCGTTGCCTCTGATATCCCCAGTATAAGCGCTTCACTACGTACCCCATCCAACCAGTCTGAAAAGTCCACCTGCATTGCAGACAGATTGCACGCACAAACATGCAAGACAAATATAATAAACGAAATTCTTAGTTTAAGAACTCGGCCGAACATCTTGCCTCCCTGACAGCTTAAAGAATTAGTTTATAGGTTAACAAAGTTTTTTTCAGGTTCCGTTGGAAAAAAAATCCCCACTGCGGTGAGAAGCCGTAGTGGGGATAAATGTCCAGATTGAGACGATAGAGAAATGGTTGGAACCGATCCTCAAATAACAACTAGGAGCGGCTGTTTTATGTGTTATTTCGGAATGACCTGAATCCAGGTCGGAAGCTCATTGATGACGACATCGAAAACTGGGATCACCAGAACATAAGTTACCACAACGGCCAGTACGATACCGATAAGGTTGAGCCCCAAACCACTTCTGGCCATTTGCGGAATAGAAACATAGCCAGAGCCAAAGACGATCGCATTCGGCGGAGTCGCCACCGGCAGCATGAAGGCGCAGGAAGCGGCAATCGCAGCCGGGACCACTAACAGTAACGGGTTCTGCCCCAAGCCAATAGCAACGGCAGAGAGAATCGGCATTACCATTGCTGAAGTTGCGGTATTGGAGGTCAACTCGGTGAGGAAGATAATCAGGGTTGCAACGGCAACCACCAGCACCAGAATAGGTGCATTTTCCAACAGCCCAACCTGCTTGCCAATCCACTCGGCCAGCCCGGTGGCCTTAAAGCCGGCGGCCATTGCCAGTCCACCGCCGAACAGCACTAATACGCCCCAAGGCATCTTACTGGCCCAGTGCCAATCCATGACGAACTCATTCTTCTTCATGTTGATCGGGATCAGAAACAGAGCCAGTGCGCCGACCATGGCGATCGCGGCATCAGTCACCAGCTTCGGGTCGGGAAACAGAAAACTGAGTTGGGTGCGGAAGATCCAGGCTAGTGCAGTCAGACCGAACACCAGCGCGGTCCACCGTTCGCCAGCATTCATCGGCCCCATTTCTTTCAGTTCTTTATTGATCAGGTCTCGACCACCAGGAACCTTCTTCAACTTCATCGGGTTGGCGATCATCGTCAACCAAATCCAGCAGGCAGGAAGCATCACTGCAACCAGTGGAACGCCAACTTTCATCCAGTCAACAAAGGTAATTTCATAGCCGTAGGTTTTCTGGAGGTAACCAGCCAGAACTGTATTCGGCGGAGTCCCGATCAGGGTAGCAACACCACCGATTGAGGCGGCATAAGCAATACCGAGCATCAGGTTGAGACCGAAGTTGAATTTTCCTTGCGAAAAATCGATTTCCTTATCAAGACCTTCTTTTTTTCCTTCCTCGATCACGTGGCTGATAATCGCCAGTCCGATCGGCATCATCATGACGGTCGTCGCGGTGTTCGAGACAAATGCCGAAAGTGCGGCAGTTGCGACCATAAAACCAAAGATCAGGCGACTTGGCGAAAATCCAACTGCTTTAACGATATTCATGGCGATCCGCCGGTGCAGATCCCAGCGCTGCATCGAAAGGGCGATGATAAAACCGCCCATAAATAGATAGATCAGGTGACTGGCGTATGGCGCAGTCGCCTCCTGGGTTTTCATGATGCCCAACATCGGAAAAAGGGCAATCGGCAGCAAACTGGTAGCTGGAATCGGAATCGACTCACACATCCACCAAGTTGCCATCAGAAACGCGACAGCAGCCATTCTTTGGGCCGAATCGCTCATCCCTGCTGGGGTTGGAACTAACAGCATCAGAACAAAAAGGATCGGTCCGAGAGCCAAACCAATCTTCTGTCGCTTGGTATATTCATTTGGCTCCCCTTCATCGACGCCACCGGGTGAACTGTGCAAGCGGTTGGTATGCTCCGCCGGCGCTTCATCAACCTCGTCGGCCAGATCAACGTCGTGTTCAGTCCTGCGCTCGTCAATTAGGAGTCCCTTCTTCCCTATCAGTTTGCGCATCGCTTTCGGGGTGAACGCGAAAGTTTCCTTCGTTTCAAAATGCATCGCCCAAAGACGATCCCACAACGCTGTTAGCATCCTACACTCCTATGTCGCAATCTTCATTTATGTGAACCACTGTTTAAAATAGTTCACACAGCAATTTTCAAACGATTTTCGATAATAGTGAAAAAGCAACGCAGGTGCCAAAACAAGCAAAGTGTATACAATTAAATAAAAAGCCATATGTTTTCAGACAGTTAAAACATTTCCAAGACAACACATCACCCCCTCGCATCACACGGTATTGAGTAGAAACAAACAAAAAGCCGACTCAAAGGGCTAATTTTAGCCACCCGAGTCGGCTTATCCATATTTAAATGGAATCCTGTTTTAATCGCTACTCAGCTGATACTTCTCGAGCTTGTAACGCAAGGTCCCTCGCGGCACATTAAGGATACGCGCAGTTTTCGCCACATTGCCACCGGTGATCTGGTAAGCCTTTGACACCAAGTCCCTTTCCACCTGCCCAACGATATCGTCCAGCACGATTCCTTCCGGTGGGATCTCGAAGCTGAACGGCACCTCGCTTTGCGGCGCTTCACCGAAGATCTCGCGCGGTAGATGCTCAACACGAATTTGCTCGACATTGTGCATGATGCAGATCCGCTCAACAACATTACGCAACTCACGAACATTTCCCGGCCAGTGATAGCGCATCATCAGTTCGAGGGCTTCGCGGGCAACCCCCTTTATCGCCTTATTAAACTCTTTACAGAAGCGCTGCAGGAAGTGCTCGAGCAAGACCGGGATATCTTCCCGCCGATCACGCAACGGCGGAATATGAATGGGAAAAACATTCAAACGGTAGTAGAGATCCTCACGAAACTCTTTCCGCTCGAGTGCTGCCTTAAAATCGGCGTTGGTCGCGGCAATAATCCGCACGTTAATATCGATATAGCGGTTGCCGCCGAGTCTACGGATTTTCCGGTCTTCCAGCACCCGCAGCAGTTTCACCTGCAGGTTCATGTCCATTTCGCCGATTTCATCGAGAAAGATCGAACCACTGTCGGACTCTTCGAAGAGACCTATTTTGCGGTTCTTGGCGTCGGTAAAGGCACCCCGTTCATGACCAAACAGTTCGGATTCAAGCAGATTGTAAGGCAGCGATCCACAGTTGATTTCGACAAACGGCCGCTCTTTACGCGGCGAAAGATTATGAATTGCATGGGCCACCAACTCTTTGCCGGTTCCACTTTCCCCAGTAATCAGCACCGTAGCGGTTTCATGCTTGGCCACTTCCCGAATCTGGCGAAAAATCTGCAACAGGGCCGGACTGTTGCCTACCATGTTGATATCGTTTTCATCCTTCGACAGGTGTTTCACCCGGCGCCGCAAATTTTGGGTCTCGAGTGCCAGTTTGACGATCAGGTGGATGGCATCCGCTTTAAAAGGCTTTTTAATGTAATCGTAAGCACCGATCTTAAGGGCTTCAACCGCACTTTCAACCGTTCCGTAGCCGGTAATGATGATCACCAGAATATCGGGATCGACCTCTTTCATCGCCCGCAACACGTCGAGACCGCTGTGACTGCCAAGATTCAGATCAAGCAGCACCAGACTGATTTCCTCTTCGGCAACAATCTTCACTGCATCGTCCGGCGAGTCGGTCGACAAGGGCCGGTAACCGTCTTCGGCCAGAATTCGCTCTAGATTCTCACGAATAAAGGCTTCATCATCGACGATCAGAATTTTTCGCATACGCTCCATCCTTCCTCTGCAAAACACTGTTCGTTCTCAAATATAGCCAGACGGATTACACAACTCAAGACAAAAAGGCGATTTTTAGCCATAGAGGGCAGAGGAGATTGGTCTCGAGACAAATACTGGCTGTTTTCAGCCAGCGCTCTGATTAAGAGGCAAGGTAAAGCGGAAGACGGTTTTTTCGCCAGGGCGGCTTTCAACCGTCAATTGGCCACCGTGATCGGAAATAATGTTGTAACTGATCGACAAACCAAGCCCGGTCCCGTGCCCTTTGCTGGTGTAAAAGGGCTCAAACACCAACGGAATCTGTTCGGCCGAAATTCCGGAACCACTATCAGAGACGGACACCTCGATCGCCTCATCTTTCAACTCGGCGGCAACAACCATGCTTCCCCCTTCCGGCATTGCGTCGAGAGCATTGTTATAGAGGTTCAGCAGCACCTGTTTTAACCGATCCGGATCAAGCTGCACGGTCGGCAAGTCAGTAGATATCTGCTCTAGCAGCTGCACTTTCTGCCGCTGGCACTGTTTGCGGATCAAAAACAGTGACTCCTTCAGCACATCCTCAACCTGGCCGCTGGCAAGCTGCGGTGCTGGCATGGTAGCAAATCGCAACATCTCGTTGACTAGCAGCTCCAATCGCTCAATCTCCTCCAGCGCTCGCTGTATCAGCTTCTGGTCATCCTCGTTACCAAGCAGTCGGTCATGCAACTCATCAAGCAACAGGCTGACCCCGGTCAACGGGTTACGAACCTCATGGGCGATACCAGCCGACATTCGCCCCAGTGAGGCAAGACGATCAATCCGTGCCATTTGCTGACGCATGTTGACCCGTTCGGTCAAATCCTCCAGCGTCAACAACCAGCCAGGCTGCTGGTGGAAACGCAAAGAAAAAATAGCCATCCGGTAGGTGAGCGTTTGGCCACCGCGCTCCATGGTCACATAACGGCGCGGCTCTTTTTCAACTCCATCAGCAGCAAACCATTGCTCGAGGATCTCACCCAGTTCCGGCCACGAACTTAGCACTTCGCGCCAGTCGGCATCCTGTTCAGGTCGCTGGATGGAAAGGATCTGACATGCTGGTCCGTTGACAGAAGTGACACGCTGCAGGTGATCGAAGGTCATGATTCCGGATTCTACATTCTCGAAAACCGTATCTTTGAAATTTCTTTCCTGGAGGATTTCCTGTCGCGAATGACGCAGGGCCTGCAGGGTTTTCAGAAGCCTCCTGCGTCGGTTATTCAGTTCCTCCACCATGGTATTGAACGATTCAGTCAACATTCCGACCTCGTCGTAGGAGATAACGTTGACGCGGGCAGACAAGTTCCCACGGATCATCTCCCGCGTCCCTTCGGTCAAGGAAAGCAACGGTCGCACGATACTTTCGGACAGGGCATAGGCAGCGACAATGACTAACAACACTGTCATTGAAATCACCAACCATGACTCGCTCAAATAATTGGTGATCTCGCGGCGGATGATCTTTGAAGTCGCAATAGCAGGTTGATGGAAGTGCTCGACCTCGGAGCCGATAGTAATGCCGCCAAAAATCTTACTCTCGGCATACACCCCTTTATTGTAATGGATCGGCGCGTAGGCCATGATCTTTTTTGAACCACCGATATTGGTGGTGTCGACAACCCCTGTTTCTCCGCGACGCACCGCTTCCGCAGCCAGCGGGTAATTCGGATGGATAAATGCCGCCTGAAGAAGATTGAATGGTAAACGTCCTCGCCGCTCGTCTTCTGGCGTTGTGTTTCCCGTATAGGCCGGTACTAAGGTGCCGTCCGGATCGTAACCACGGATATCCCAATATTTGGGATGAGCGATAGTCCAACCCTGATCATCAAACATAAAGGCATAATTGCCGCTGGCATATGATGGGAAAACGACATATTTCTCTTTGGTTGGAGAGATATGCTGGGTAAACTCCATCAGGTGCCGGTGATCAAGGGATAACACGACCACCCCTTTCAATTTTCCGTCTTCCCGTACTGGAGTGGCAAACCGGATTACCCCCCGGTAAGGAGTTCCCTGCACCGCCTGTAGCGGAGTCTCGGCCCCCCGCAGCTGTTTGTCGCGACTGACGTACCAGCCATGCAGACGTGACACCCAGCTATCTCCAATTGACAACTGGGCAGCTCGAAGAAAATATTGTTCATTTTTGTAAGTTGTATTCTGCGGAACTGAAACGTTTCTCAAATCTTCCGAAAGCCGTCCATCAACCACACGGATCAACTCCTGACCGGAGGCATCGATATAGGCGAGTTCACTATAAAGTGGGGCGAGCGTCCGCACTTCACTAGGATTCTCATTGGTTCCTTTCCGATACCAGAGCATCCGCTGATGTCTGCGGCTGAACTCAAGATAGGTTTCCTGATCCGCTGGCAGAAGCGCCAGGTTATGGAGATCCCCCTCTGTACGCTGGAGAAAGTCGCTGACCTGACTGGCGACCATTTCAGCTCTCAATTCCAGCGCCTTTGCCGCCTGATTATCCAAAGCTTCCGTAGTCCTCTGACGTAGCAGGTCCTCGACAATGCGCAGGCTGTGATGAGAATTGATCAACAGCAGTACCAGCGGCAGCAAAGAGAGGAGTAGAAAAGCTCCAAGGACCTTTTTATGCAGATTAACTTTAAACATAGGACGGATTATAACGAAATCGATATTATCGGCATAGTACCCGCCAACAGCAAGGGGGGTTCCGACCGGAACCCCCCTTTAACAAGACATCAAGGATACGATTTATTTATTGCGTGCAACCACATAATCAGCCAAGGCGAAAATTGCCTGCCGGGCTTCACAATCGGGAAAAATCTCAAGTTGTTTTTTGGCCAGTTCGATCCTATCGGCAGCACGCTTGCGCGTATATTTGATTCCACCGTAACGATCGATCAGCTCGCAGACATAATCCAGATCTTCAGCACCCAGCTCTTCCGCCTCGACAATTCTTTCGATCTCTAATTTCTCTTCGCTGGTCGCCTCGGAATAGGCACAGATCAACGGCAGGGTCATCTTCCCTTCGTACAGGTCATGTCCTCGTTCTTTACCAAAATCAGCTTCATCGGCAACATAGTCTAGAGCATCATCCATCAACTGGAAGGCGATGCCTATTTCCAGGCCAAACTCACGCAAGGCCTGTTCCTTTAGCTCATCAACCCCGGCCAAAACACCACCAACCTGGCAGGCTGCGGCTATCAGAATCGCCGTCTTATCCCGCACCACCTGAAGATAGCGTTGCTCGTCAACATCGAGATCACAGGTGTTGATCAGCTGCTGAATTTCCCCTTCCGCCAATTCGGTAGTGGTATCGGAGAGAATCTTCAAGATTTTCAAACTTTCGCTGTTGACCATCACAGAAAAGGATTTGGCAAACAGAAAGTCACCGACCAGCACTGAGGCCTGATTCCCCCAAACCGAATTGGCTGAGCGATTGCCGCGGCGCAGATCAGCACTGTCGACGACATCATCATGCAAAAGAGTTGCTGTGTGAATGAACTCGACCACGCTCGCCAGCTCAACGTGTTTGTCACCCTGATAATTACAAAGACGGGATGAAAGAAGCAACAGCATCGGCCGAATCCGCTTGCCTCCACTTGAAAGGATATATTCCCCGACCTGACTGACCAGTTGCACATTCGAAGACAAATTGTTCTTAATCTGCTCCTCGACAGCACTCATGTCATCCTTCAAATATGCAATAACTGATTCCATAACAGATCAAAATCCCTGATAAATTATTGATTGGAAAACGGCACCAGATAGCAGATCAGCCTAGTGCGACAGAATAAATCCCATATAGGTTTCGGGCATTTTAGAAATCCAACAGATTGATGTCAAAACCTTTTTCCGGCATTCACCAGAAACTTCAAGCCGAATTGTCCCTTTTTCGGATCGGTAACGAAAAAGCCAACAGCGCTCCACCATGGGAAGAAGACCCCGCGGAAATTTCACCACCATGCTCCTCAACCAGCTTGCGACAGATCGACAAACCGAGTCCGGTTCCCTCTCCGCCACTTTTGGTGGTAAAAAAAGGCTCAAACGCACGATCTTGGTCAGCGACGGCAATTCCTGGACCGTTATCATGAACCTTAACCATCAGTTGAGACTCCACACGACAGATCTCCAGCCAGACCTCTCCCTCTCCTTTCAGCGCCTGGGCTGCGTTCAAAAGAAGGTTCATAAGGATCTGACGGATTTTATCCGCATCAGCCCAGACCTCAGGCAACTGCTCGATTTCCAGCAAATTCAGTCGAATCTGTCGAAACAGTTTTTGGGGTCGCAATGAATCAACTATCTCACTGACCAATTTATGCATGTCAACTGGTTCTCGAAATGGCTCTCCGCTGCGGGCCAAGCCCAGAAGCCCGCCGGTAATCTTTTTGCAGCGGTAACATTCGTCGATAATCGCTTGCAAATCATCGCGACGCGGGTCATCGGCCACGAATTCTTCCAGTAACAGCTCCGCATAACCGAGGATAATCCCGACCGGGTTGTCGATCTCATGTGAAACGCCGGCAGCAACCTGCCCGACGGCAGCCAACCGTTCTGCACGGAGCATCCGATCTTGATATTTTTGCAGATCCGCGTTTGCTTGTTGCAGCTGATGATTTTTTTCCTGCAACTCTTTTTGGTTTGCGGACAGGCTTGCTGCCATCCCATTGAACGCTTTTCCCAACATCGCCAACTCATCAGAACCTCTGGTGGGGATACAAGTATCAAGCTGTCCACTCGATACTGCATTCACCCCATGGATCAAACGATGAATCGGCAACGTGAACCGCTTTGCACCCAAAGCAACCAGAACCAACGAACAGCCTGATGCAAGAAAGGCAATCAGCAAAAATGTCTGGCGCATTTCCTGTAACTTTTGTTCAACCGATTGAAAGGAAAACGAATAACGCACGAACAGAACTTTTTGCCCTGAGGGGCCGAATGCCGGAGCGACTACCTCAAGAACATTCCGACCGTCATCGGAAACAAGGATGTTCGAAACTGGCCCTATAATATCATCTAGTTTCTCCAAGTTTAATGGGCGCTTTGGCAGGCTATCTGATTCTGAAGGATTCAGCTCAAACAACACCCTGCCAGTCGGGGAATAGATCGTAAAGTTCATCAGATCTGGGTTGAAACTGAGCAACCCTTGTAACTGTTGATAGTGAGCTGGGCCTGCGGCCTGGCTGAAATCCCCTCGGAAGTGTTTCAGTAATTCGGGAGTGGCAAAACGGGCAAAGGCAACCTGCTGTACATTCAGGTACTCGCGCCATTGCCTAGCCTGATTTCGTTCCAGAACACCGAATGCAATCAGAAGCACAGCCAGTAATAGAATGCTAGTGTAAAAGAAAAGTTTACGCCCGAGTGTAATTTGCATATTCCCCTATGATTATATAAATTGATTTATCATAGAGAGGCAAAAGCCAAGCTGTCAAGAATTCTGAAAATTCTTTTAAATTGACAGATATTGTCAATCGCCCTAAAATCATTACCGTTTCAGTCTCACTTTGGGCGATAATTTGACAACCATCCTATCTCCCATAAACTTATGCTTTCATCTATGATGTCCGGAAATCACCATTTTAAATGCTGGAGGTGGCATGGAAAAACCATCTTACAACACTGACATTGTCAGGGGCTTCGTCAACTGGAGTATCATCTGGGGCTTGGTTGCGGTTCTAGTGGGGGTGATTGTCTCATTGCAGATGGTCAACCCCGATCTGAACTTCCCTCCCTACCTGACCTTCGGTCGCCTGCGGCCGATACACACCAATGCCGGTATATACGGCTGGGGGGTTGGTTTCATCTTCGCTACATTCTTTTATATGGCCCAGCGGCTCTGCAAAACTCCGATCTGGAGTCCGAAGCTGGCAAAATTCCAACTCTGGTTTTTTAATGCCACCATTATCGCTTCGGCAGTGACTTTGCTGATGGGTTTTACAACTTCGAAAGAATACCACGAAATGGAATGGCCGATCGACCTGATGATCATCGTACTTTGGGTCATGTTCGCCATCAACATCATCATGACGATCATCAAACGCCGAGAAGAACAGATGTACATCTCGCTCTGGTACATGATGGCGGCGATCATCGGCATCGCAGTCCTGTTCGTGGTTAACTCAGCAGCCGTCCCAGCCGCACTGTTCAAATCCTATTCAGCCTACGCCGGCACCAATGACGCCAACGTGCACTGGTGGTTCGGTCACAACGCTGTGGCGATGGCCCTAACCGCGCCGCCATTGGCGATGTTCTACTATTTTCTGCCGAAATCGACCGGAGTACCTATTTACAGCCATCGTCTTTCGATCATCTCGTTCTGGTCGCTGATCTTCATGTATCTCTGGACCGGTGCCCACCACCTGCTCTGGACCCCTGTGCCAGACTGGGTACAAACTCTGGCCATGGCCTTTTCGGTGATGTTGATCGCGCCGTCCTGGGGCTCCGTTATCAACGGCTATCTGTCAATGAACGGCCAATGGCATCAGATGCGCGATAATTACCTGGTCAAGTTTCTGATTCTTGGACTCACTTTTTACGGTCTGCAGACCCTTCAGGGGCCAATGCAGTCAATCCGCACCTTCTCAGCATTTATTCATTATACCGACTGGGTTCCCGGCCACATTCATATGGGCACCATGGGCTGGGTTTCGATGATCGGCTTTGCCTGCATCTACTATCTGGTGCCGCGCATTTACGGCAACGAAATCTTCAGCATCCCGTTGGCCAACTTGCACTTCTGGCTGATCCTGATCGGGCAGCTGATCTGGTCGATCAGTATGTGGGTCGCTGGAGTTCTTCAAGCCGGCATGTGGAACGCTATGAACCCTGACGGCAGCCTGACTTACACGTTTATGGAAACCATGGTCGAGATGTATCCCTACTGGTGGGCGCGGGCGATTGGCGGCCTCATCTATCTGATCGGGGTTCTGATATTCATCTACAACCTCTACATGACGGTGCAAAAAGGGAAAAAATCATCCTCGACCCTTACCGAAGCCGAAGGGAGGGCCTGATCATGTGGGAAAAGAAACCTGTCTTATTGATGGTTTTGGCCACCTGCACGATTCTGGCCGGCACCATTATCACCATGATCCTCCCCTTCACTTGGGTTAACACCAAAGCAGACCGTATTGAAGGTGTGGTCCCCTATACCCCGATTGAGCAGGAAGGGCGCGACATCTATATCCGTGAAGGCTGCAATAACTGCCATTCACAAACAGTTCGGCCACTGGTCGCAGAAGTTCTGCGCTATGGCGAATATTCCAAGTCGGGAGAGTTTGTCTACGACCGCCCTTTCCTCTGGGGTTCCAAACGGACTGGCCCGGATTTGGCCAGGGTGGGCGGGAAATACCCCGACTCCTGGCATTACAAGCATATGGATTCACCCCGCTCCATGGTGCCAAGAACCAACATGCCGGATTATAAGTGGCTGCGCGACAACCCGCTTGACGCAGAAGCGATCCAACACAAGATGGATGTTCTTGATTTCCCATACAATAATCCCCAGATTGCTGCGTTACAGACCAAAAACGAGATGGACGCTATCGTTGCCTACATGCAGAAGCTTGGTAATGACATCAACTGGCGCAAGGCGACCCAGGTCGAAATCATCGGCGAACTCGTGAACCCCTATGCTGGAGTCGACCATATCACCATGGAGCCGTGGGAAAGCGTTTACCGCAACAACTGTGCAGCCTGCCACGGCGAACATTTAGAAGGAGAAATAGGTCCGGAGTTGGTGGGCGACAACTATGAAGAAGAAGAACTGTTTAAAATCATCTACAATGGCATTCCGGATGGCGGCATGCCCAGCTTCTCGGCGCTAGGTAGCGATAAAGTTTGGCAATTAACCAACTTCATCAAGTACTACAACCAAGGTGAAGGGGAATCTCATTAATGGACCTCGCATCGGTGTTCTATCTCGGAGTGACCTTCGGATTGTTTGCTATCTTGGTCGGCATCGTGCTGCGTACTTACAGCAAAAAACGGAAGGAAACGGGAGAGGCCCCCAAATACAAGATGTTGGATGACGATTAATATCAGTGACCGAATTACGGTTCGCTGCAGATAAAGGATTGGTATGATGAGTAATTCTGATCAGTCGCACGAAGCACACGCGGACGGAATCATTGAAGCAGGCAAGAAAGTCCCATTTTATTTCTATCTGCTGTTCTTTGGCTTGATTGCCTGGGGCGTTGTTTTTATAGGATACTTCTTGTTTAGTGGTTGGAATTCCCACTCTGAATTCGATGAGAAGATGGCAACACACACGACAACTTACAACCAATCGGACACCGCTGCGGCTACTCCCTTAACAGCCAGCACTAGTATAGATGCCAAGAAACTTTTTGCCTCTTATTGTTCCGGATGTCATGGGGAAGATGGCAAAGGTGGATACGGCAGTGACCTGAGCAGCCCTTCTTACAAGTACGGCCGTGACACCGATACCGTCAAGACGAGTATCGCAGATGGTCGCGAGGGCCGGATGCCGAGCTTCGGCAATCAGCTAAAAGATGATGAAATCGCTGCGCTTGCAGAATATGTCCTGAACATCAAATGAGGTAATGGCCGGCGTTTGTAGGCAGCGCCGGCCACTTTCGCTCCCCATGTCAAGAACTCACAATATCGACAAGCTGTCTGGGTTCCTCGGCCCATGGCGTAAAACCTTCCAATGGTTGTCAACGCTATTGATACTACTGCTTCCTTGGTTCCAACCAGGTGGAAAAAGTCTGCTACGGATCGATGTTCCAACCCTCAGCTTACATTTGTTCGGTCAGGTGCTGCGCATTGAAGAACTGTTTTTGTTTCTGCTGTTCTGCCTTGCTTTCAGTATCGCTTTTCTTCTCATCACTTTGCTTTCGGGCCGGGTCTGGTGCGGCTGGGCCTGCCCGCAAACCACCTGGAATGATCTAGCCGAATGGTTCGCCCGCGTGATGAAGCTTGAGGTACGCCACAACAGGCTGAAAGGTGCGGTTTGGAGAAAAACGGTTGTCCAACTTTTTTACCTGTTTCTTGCCGCGCTGGTCGCAGCGAATCTGATCTGGTACTTTATTGAGCCACGGCGCTTTTTCACCAACCTTTTCAGTGGCGAATTGCCGTTCGGCATCTGGTTGACTCTTCTTTGCCTGATGCTGACCATCTTCCTCGACCTATCCTTTATCCGCCGCCTAATGTGTAAAGAATTCTGCCCTTACGGCAGAATCCAAACAGCACTGGTCGACGAGGCTACTCTCACCTTGCAGATGCCAGAGAGTGAAAAGGAGCGTTGCATTGAATGCTGTTCTTGTATCGCCTCCTGCCCGATGGAAATCGATATCCGTCAAGGGCTGCAAGTCGAATGCATTAACTGCGGGCGCTGTCTAGATGCCTGCCGAAAAGTGATGCGCAGCTACCAGCAACCTGGTTTGATTCGCTACACGCTGGGCATTGACGACCTCCCCATCAAATCTTTATTCAACCCACGGTCGATTACCCTGCTACTGGCATTTCTGGTTATCAACTTTGTCCTGTTTTTCTCCATTTTCACCCGTACTGACGCATCTCTCAAAATCGCCGTTTCTCATACCGCCGAGAGTCGCATCTTAAAAAGTGGGAAACAGGCCACCTTCTTTAATGCCTGGATCAACAACCGCGGCACCCATGCCGCTATCTACCAGTTATCTGCCCGAACTCTAACCAGTGACAAAGTGGAACTTAAAGGTCAAACCGATCAACTAGATATGTCTGCTGGCCAAAACCGGAAAGTCGACTTTGTTCTTGTCTCCCCCCCTGCAAGAGAGCCTTTCGTGGTAGAATTCGTTCTGCTCGATCAAAAAGAACAGCAGCTGGCAGTAGCAGAAGCCCTGATCTCACCCGTCAGAGATTAATGACTAAGGCCTTTTCGATGCCCAAACATTTCTACCCGGCACTGATCATATTTTTTTTCGGGACCTTTGTCCTGTTCCTGGTCTGGTCAGCTTTTCAGGCTTCAACCGAGGGGACACAGGTGACCGATCGTGACTACTACAGCAAAGGCCTTAAATACAGCTCGACTGTGGTTGAAAAACGTGTAGCCAGTGTCTTGGGCTGGGAAATCGCAGCGGGGTATATTGATGGACAGTTGCAGATCAGGCTGCAAGATGGGAAAGGCCATCTTGTATCAGGGGCCAAAGGCGTCTTATACTTGAATACCCGTCCCGGTATTGAGCTGCAGAAATTACCCCTAAAAGAAGTTGATTCGGGCTATTATCAAACCCGGGTTCCGTCCGTACTGACCGGCGAAGTGAGCATTCGGGTCGAATTTGAACGTGACGGAGCTCGTATCAACCGTCAATTGCTGATCACGATCTGATGAACGCAACAGGGCACACTCCCCTCACCTGCCTGCACTGCGGCGAGGTGTTTACAGAGCAGGACCCGGTTTATGAAACAATTAATGGTCAGGATTGCCATTTCTGCTGCCACGGCTGCCGAACTGCATACCAAATTATCAACGACGCCGGCTTACAGAATTACTACCAACGCCGGGACCGGAAGACGTCGGCCAACAAAGAAGCAATTGAGGCCGAATTCGACCCTGAGTACCTGAATCAATTTATCACTCGGCATAACGGCAAAGCGACAATTAGCCTGATAGTCGATGGCATCAGCTGTGCCAGCTGTATCTGGGTGATTGAACGCGTCCTGCAGAAACAGCCAGGTGTGCTCAACGCACGAGTCAACTTTGCCACCCACCGGATACTGATCGAATTCAACACACAGGAAACCGATCTAGCCGCCATCTGCCAGCAACTGGCGCAGCTCGGCTACCACCCTCGCCCTTATTCTCTCAACGCATCACAAAAAGCGAGTGACAAAGAACGGCGTAGCATGATGTTCCGCTTTGGCACGGCTGTTTTCCTGTCAATGCAGCTGATGGGCTTCTCCATCGCCCTTTATGCTGGCTATTTTCAAGGGATCAACCCGGAAACTCGCCAGTTGCTGCAGATCCTAGCTGCACTGGTCACCTCGCCGGTCATTTTCTACTGCGGCTATCCCTTCTTGCGCGGTGCCTGGTTCAGCCTGCGGACCCGGCAACCGAACATGGACCTGCTTATAGCTCTCGGCTCACTCTCTGCCTATTGTTACAGTCTTTATGCAATGATGTTCGGTAAAGAAGTTTACTTTGACACAGCTGCAATGATCATCACGCTGATTCTGGCCGGTCGGCTGTTTGAAACCAGTGCCAGGCACAAGGCCTCTGCCGGTGTTGACCGGTTGCTGAAGCTGGCTCCCAGTAATGCTCAGGTAAGGCGCAATAAAGAATGGGTTCGGGTCGCCAGCCTGCAGCTGCAGGCCGGCAATTTAATTCGGGTCACAGCAGGAGAACGATTTCCGGCCGATGGCACTATCCGCAAAGGCACGACCGAGGTTGATGAAGCTGCGGTCAGCGGTGAACCTCTGCCTATCGCCAAGGTAGCTGGAGATACAGTGACTTCCGGTACCCTGAACCTGACCGGTACTATCGAGGTTGAAATTACCTCAGCAGCAGCAGATTCCTTCATTGCTCGGGTCGCTTCGATGGTGGAGCAGGCCCAAGCGCGCAAAGCTCCGATTCAGCGTCTAGCTGATCGACTGGCAACTCTTTTCATCCCGTTGGTGCTATTGCTTGCCATAGCAACCTACTTTTTCTGGGGTGGCGGGCAAACAGCTTTCCTCCATGCCATCACGGTGCTGGTGGTCGCCTGCCCTTGTGCCTTAGGACTGGCCACGCCGACAGCTGTCATGGTGGCAACGGGGCGCGGTGCCGATGAAGGGATCTTATTTCGCGGTGGGGACATCCTAGAGGCTGCGTCGCAAATTACAACTATCGCTTTCGACAAGACCGGTACTTTGACCACTGGCCAACCACAGGTAGTCAATGTGAGTCCTGTCGCCATTACTGAAGAGCAGCTACTCCAGCGCCTTGCCAATTTGGAAGTAAGCAGCAATCACCCACTCGCAAAAGGGATTCTCGCCTATGCCAAGCAGAAAAATGTAACACCAGAAGAGATCGACGACAGTCAATGTATCCCCGGTCGCGGCATCAAAGGTGAAAATGACGGGATATTCTCTTTTGCTGGCAGCCGATTGTTTTTGGTGGAACAAGGAATTAAGCTGCCTGAGCAATCATCAGAAACAACAAACAGTCAAGTTCACTTGGCTGAAGCCGGTCTCTATTGTGGTTTTATCGAACTGGGTGACACCCTGCGGGAAGATGCCCTGCAGGTGATACAGCAGTTAAAACGCGGTGGCTATCAAAACCTCCTACTGACCGGGGACCGTCAGGATGTCGCAGCCAGCATGTGCAGGCAGTTGCACATCGATCAATTCCATGCTGAACTGACACCGGCCAGCAAAGCGTCCCTGATCGAAAAGATACCTGCGACTCAGGTCATGATGGTTGGGGACGGCATCAATGACGCACCGGCACTAAGCACAGCGAGGGTCGGCTGTTCTCTCGCGGGAAGCACCGATATCGCAGTTGACAGCGCCGACATCGTCTTAACTCGACCGCAATTGGGTAAGCTGCCGCTAGTCCTTAAACTAGCACGCTGTAGCATGCGCATTATTCGCCAGAATCTTTTCTGGGCTTTTAGCTATAATTTAATTGCTCTGCCGCTGGCAGCCAGTGGACAGCTGCAACCTGTTTATGGAGCAGCCGCCATGGCGATTAGCTCTATCTGTGTGGTCGGCAACTCGTTACGCCTAAAGAAGATAAGGCTGGATGATGATTAAATCGATATTACTTCTAATCTTTCTCTCTTTCTGCATTGGCACTGGTGCCTGGCTGTTTTTCATGTCAGCGGTGAAAAGAGGAGATTTTGACGACATCGAAGGAGCAAAATATCGCATGCTAGACGATGATGACGACAACCCAGCAGATTCTGAAAAGTAGGAATAACTCCTAAATTAAATGCAGAACATGAATCCTCTCATCAGCATGGCTTTTATGACCGGCTTTCTAGGCTCGGCGCACTGCATCGGCATGTGCGGTGGACTGGTCAGCGCCCTGTCGCTCACCGCAGACGGACGCAGCAGTGGGTTGCTGTTTCACATTCTGTATAATCTGGGAAGAACAATTACTTATAGTTTTATAGGTTTATTGGTCGGTTGGCTCGGATCGGCGATGGTGGTTAGGAGTTCGTTGCAGGAGGTTACCAGAGTATTACTGATCGGTAGCGATCTGTTTATTATCCTTATCGGTTTGGGAAGTGCCGGACTGTTTGCCAAACTGAACATCATGACGCTGGAAATAGGTGGACCGATCCGCCTCATGTCGAAGGCGGTGAAGGGCTTGCGGAAGTTATCCCCTGCCCTGTCGGCTTTGCCCCTTGGCATGCTGCTCGGTTTTTTGCCGTGCGGAATGCTGTATGCAATGGCACTGACAGCAGTACAAAGTGCCGACAGTTTAACTGGTGCGCTGACCATGGGGGCTTTCGGTCTGGGAACCATTCCAGCTCTTTTCCTGGTCGGCAGCGCGGCTCAATGGATTAGCTCAAAAAAGAATTGGATGCTTAAAGCGGCAGGAATCATGGTGGCGCTAATGGGCTGCTACAATCTATTCAATCATATCCGTATGCTCAGTTGACTGGCTGATTATTAACTTGAGTTTTACTTTGGTAAACAGGAACAAAAACATCTTTAACTGCATCCCAGCGATAGCCCCCTGCATCCCAAAGTTTTTCTATCAAATCCCAATCAAGGGGAAGTTGGCCTGTCTCGTCAATCTGATTGGACACCTCCAGAATCTCAAGGTCCTCAATGACATGATTGCCATTTGTATCAGCCCAGTGCAGCGGTTGAATTTCCATCTGCCCGACCGATTGCGGAACAATCGCCGTCCTCTGGCCCTCTGGGTTAGCTATTAATTCACCCTTAATCTTAATGGTGTCGGCAATGGCGGCATCTTTCGGCACTTCGAGAAGGTACGCGACGCTCGTTTTCACCTGCGGTTTGCGGAAAATCCAGCGTGCTTTACCTAATTCATTATCGAGACTCGATGCAAGTGGTTCTGAAGCGACAAGTTGCCAACCCGCAGGGAACTCTTCTGTTAAAATCATTCCCTTCAGTGACATTTCAGAAGAAAGGCGTACCCGAATCGGCACACGACTACCTGGCGCCGCATAGGGGGGTAAATATCTGATTGCTGTTAAATTTACCGGTTTGGGGGAGGTTTGGCTTAGAAGTATTGCTACAACGACACCAAATAAGCAGGTAAGCACAGCAAGCAAAAGCCAGTTTTTTTTTCCTGGTCTAACCTCTTCCTCAGCAATATCCTCTACGATAGGTTCTTCCTGCTTTAAAATTTCCTCGAAGTCAACCTCAAGCGCTTCGGCCAGTTTAAGCGCGTTGTCACGACGAATCGTCGGATAGCGATTATTCTCCCATCTAGAAACTGTATCGGTTGTAACCCCGACCACCTTGGCAACATAAAGTTGAGTCAGACGTTTTTCTTCCCTTATATTACGAATCGCTTCACCGTCGATAGAAACCGATGAATTATGTCGTGACTCAAAATCCATGTTCTCACACTCCATTAAAATATGTTCCGGAAGTCTAGCAGAGTGACAAAGAAGAAGCAATTTCTCCTAGACACACCTATGCAAACCTAATTCCGCACTCATGGCAACCCGATATTCACAAGCTAACAGTCTAAATTTACAAGAATTAAACACGACATCTTACGACATTTGGACCGATGTCTAATGTTTACCAAAATCAGATATGAAAAGATGCTTGGCAACAGGAGGAGTAACTCTAACTTTCCACGAGGAGGAAAAAGATGAAGAAGATATTGACCCTGATTGCTGCCGTATCGCTTGTTTCGTTAAGTGCACTGACTGCCATCGCAGAAAACAAAGGACCTGAAGAAATTAAAATACCAGCCAGCATGGGAGACATTACTTTCAACCATGCAAAACACCAGGCATCTATTACTGACTGTACAACATGCCACCATGCAGGAGTTGAAGCAGGGGCCTGTAAAAGCTGCCACGGTGAAAAACCTGAGGCCCCGAAAGCCAAAAAAGTTTTCCACCAATTATGTAAAGACTGCCATGAGAAAGAATCTGGACCCACCAAATGCAAAGCATGTCACGTGAAATAATCTACTGAAATATAGGATTTTATTGAGAGGGTCTCTAGATAAGTTTCACACATTAAACAGGGAAATGAGCATTTATAAATTTTTTCTTATTTTTAGTTGACATTAATGTTTTTTTACTTATAATAAGAATCAAAAGAGACAAAAAAGCTCTCTCTAAACCAAATTTTTGCCCCGTGTTCTCCCTCCTGACGCGGGGCTATTTTTATACAAATCAAACGCCCTTAAACACCTTCAGCAAATGAGGCACCAATTGTTTTTTACGAGAAAGGACTCCTTCAAGGCGGTAGAGATTCTTATCCACTTGAGGATAGCCAATGATATAAGGCAGTTTCCCCGGACCGGCAGTCAATAGCAGGCTAGTCTCCATCACAATATCGGTAACCAACAGTGCAGCCAATTCGTATCCCTTTTCAGTGCGTAATTTGCTCAATTCATCGGATAACTCTGCTGCCCGCTGATGAAAAGAATGAAAATTAACCACTTCCACCTGACCTAGGCCTAGCAGATGCTCACCTGCCATGTATTCCTTGAAATCGGTCAACAAAAGGTCACGTGCCGGTGCGCCATTCGCCATTGGACTTCCTGAAGCAAACAATTCACTACCAAATGTTTTGTGCTCAAGTCCTGATAATTTTTCCAGCCATGAGACCAGATTACGATCAGTTTCCGTCGTTGTCGGTGATTTCAGGATGAGTGTATCGGACAATAACCCAGACAATAAAAGTCCGGCAATTTGTGATGACGGCTCGATACCGGCATGCTGATAAAGCGTCGCTACCAAAGAACAGGTACTGCCAAGCGGTTGATTAATGAAACGAATAGGCATATCAGTGTGGAAATTACCAAGCCGGTGATGGTCTATTACTTCTAGGATTTCGACTTTATCGGCTCCCGGCAGGGCCTGTGACAATTCGTTATGGTCGACCAAGATTAGCTTGACCGGAGAACTTTTGATCAAGTGGCTTTTGGTAGCGACCCCCCATACCCGCTCATCCGGAGAGACTACAATCGCACCAGGATTTTTACTGTGCAGCAACTTTAATCTCAGGTCATCAAGCAGATCGTTCGGCGCTACCTGCAGAAAATCATCTTCCACCAACTCACCAACTGGGGTGGCCATCCGGGTCAACCAGACACTGTTAGCAGTATCGTAAGCACTGCTCAGAATCGAAACTCCCTTTTCTTTGGCTGTTTCAATCAGCTCATCATTTACAACCGACTTACCAGAAACGATCAGCAGTCGCACACCTGCATCTATCGCCATTTTCTGTATACCATCACGGTCACCGGTAATCAAAATAGTCTTTTCCGGAATTATTTCATCAACCCAATTACTGAAACTCGATTCACAACGCGCCCCGACATAAAGGTTGAAATCCTCAACCCGATCAGCATCAACCAGATGGTGACCGATGGCAGACAAGCAGTTCTGGATCGATGCCAAAGAAGCCCTAACCCGGCGCATTTTCTCCGGATCACTCGGGACCAAAAAGACCTCTGACGCAGTCTTCAGTAGCAAAAGCCCTTTAGGATGATATTCATCATCGACAACGGGAAGCATGCGGATACGATGCTTATGATAAAGTTCAATCGCTTTCGACATCGGCGTCAGTTGATGGATAGTAATAACCTCTTCGGTAACCACATCCTTAATTCGCGGATGGACATCGGCCAGCAACTCCGGAAGCGGCATCCCGAGACGTTCGAGCACAAACTCGGTCTGCTGATTGATGTTTCCCGCTCGAGCCGGCTGAACATTTGACATGCCCTGCAACCGTCTTAACTCTGCATAGGCAATCGCGCTGCATATAGAATCAGTATCGGGATTTCGGTGCCCGACGACATAAACCTTCTCTTCGTTTGTCATACAACCGCTCCTTGATGAACAAACCATTTCCGGCACCTTTTAGCATTGCCCAACATGGCCAGGTCATTACCAGAAATGAAAAAGCCTGCACCGGCGGCACAGGCTTTCAACATTTTATTCAGGCTCAATAAATTATTCGGTCACTTGCGCCACTTGCGTGACTTGTCGCAATACCCCTTTCACATCACCAAGGCCTATGACATTTTTAATAATGCCGCGCTCAAGCCTATTCTGCCGATCGAAGCTAACAAACAATTCGCTACCGTCGGTTTTAAATACTGACGGATCGACCAAAACTTTACACAAGGTGCCTTGATTAGCGAAAAACCGATTGTCTGCATGTTTTTCATTTTTCAGCGGAGCAACAACGATTTCTTCTATTCCTTTACGGTGGAAAGTCGGCAAATGAATCTCGTCGCCGTCCAATGCTCCAAAAGCTTCTAGGCGAAGATTATAAAATGCGCTCAGGATATCGTAAACAGGGCCCTCCGTTTCAAGAGGGAGATTCTCATCGACAGCAATTTGCTGGTATTTCATCTTTTGATAGTGAACTTGACGATTATCATAATTGAAACTGTAACTGGTCCTTTTTTCCTTCTGCTGGTCCCCCTGCCCTTTAAAGGTATGAGAGCTGTGAACCAAAGGACGAAGCAAACCGTTCGGACCAATTTCCATCAAAGTTTGATATTTTTCGATCCGATGCTTGGTGACAAACGCCGCAAAACCGCGTGTTCGAGCCTCCATTACCGCCAGATAGGTCCCAGGTTTATCTCCTCGTTCCAGACTGATGGTCCCTTCGGCCAAATTTTTAAACCAAAGGAAAGAGACATCATAAGCTAATCGTTCACCAACCAGACGCTCTACTGGATGTGTCTTCTGCAGTACTTCATTGTCAGCAAACGAAGCCTGTGTTGAAACAAACAAGAATATAGTTAATAAAGTAAAGAGGATTTTTCTAAACATTCTGAAATCCAATTTTCACCCTTTTCAACCCGTTGCGTTTTCGCCACAGGACTGTGGCGGGCTAGCATCACTTCGGGGCAAAGGCACCACCCTCAGCTTGAAAACTTCAAACAGTAAAACCGAACCCTTATGCATTGCTTGTTAATGACAACAATATTCCCAACCTAGTTGATGAGTTATAAATTTTCAAAATCAATGCCAGAAAGCGAAGACACTCTTCACACATCTGAATCAACATTCCACAAAATCAAAAACATTAGTGTAATAAGTCTCTTGACGTATGATCAGACAACAATTAATATCCATATATTCAAAATTCACTTGAAGGTAAATGATTATGATTGAAACCGCTAAACTGCCTTTCGACAAAGAGCAGGACTACGATCGAGAATCGGAAATCCTGAAAGTTCTTGGGCATCCAATCCGCCTGAAAATTGTTGCTGGTCTTATGTCCCAGTCCTGTAATGTCAAAAAGATTTGGGAATGTCTCGGTCTCCCCCAAGCGACAGTTTCTCAGCACCTCGCCTTGTTGAAAAACAAGGATATCATCTCAGGCCGCCGTGAGGGGGTCGAGGTTTTTTACCAAGTCACTTCTCCGGAAGCCAAAAAAATCGTCGCTGCCATTTTTGATGGGGGCATCAGTTGCGACTAGGTGCTGATCAATTATAGCTTCAACTAAAAAAGGCCACTTGGTTAAAGTGGCCTTACATTAGTTTCTCAGATGAACTCAAAATCTATTTACCCGCACGGATCGCCGCTACGGTTTTACCACGGATACCCCAGTTTTCAGCTGGTACTTCTTCGATTATCACATGAGTTGCTTCTGGATTTTTGCCGAGCACTTCTTTCAATGCCACGGTAATCCGATCCATCAATTCCTCTTTTTTCTCCTCGCTGATTCCACCGACAGTTCTAACAGTTACAACAGGCATCTGGCGGCCTCCTTTCCAAATAAACAAGTGTAGGTTAATGCAGTATAGCCCGAGGAGAAAAAGAATCAATAGCCAAATATACAACTAGCGACGGCGAGCCAAAAGGTAAATTGCTTCATAGGTAGCAGGGATCCCTTGTTTTTTACCATACAGATTAAGGTAATGCGAGATCATCGCATGCATAACTTGTCGGGAAGCCAGCCCTTGGGGCCGCTGTTGACTAGCGTTCTGTGCCCCGATCTTCTTAAGGCCACGAAGCAAGGCAGGCACATCGGCATGCCACTCAACTTCAAACTCCGAGTGCAAGCTCAATACTTCGAAACCGCCACCGATTGCTGATGCAACCGTCTCCAACGCTGGGAAGCACTGGACATGAGAAGTCTTCCCGAGCGGCAGAACCGCCTGATAAGAGTTGCGTAATTCGTAGAGGGTTTTTTCGCCGAACAGCGCCAAAGCCAGCAATCCATCTTTTTTCAGCACATGCGAAAGCTGTTTAAAAGCGAGCGGCAGATCATTCAACCACTGATAGACAGAACTGGAAGCAACCAGATCGAAGCTTCCGGCGGCAAAAGGCAAAGCAGAGGCATCAGCATCACAAACCGACGCCTGCGGCTGAGCCTGCTGCACATATTGGCTCATTCCATGAGCAATATCAGACAAAACTAGGCTAAGTGGCGTTTGCAGTCGAAGCAGCTCCTGAGAGAGAAAACCGGTCCCACAACCGACCTCCAATGCCCGCTGCCAAGATTGTTGCTGCCCGCCCAGCAGCCCTGCCAACCGTTTTGCCACCACCTGTTGCACAATCGCATAGCGATCATACTCCTGGGCATGGCAAGAAAAATGTTTGCGAACCTGCTGTATATCGACATCTTTCTCCATCATTGCAGAAAATTCCGCCATTGTTCGACGCACAGTTTCAGACTGCTGAAAAAGGGGGCATGCCCGACCCCGGGAATCCGCGAGAACTGAGCATTCGGTAGCTGCTGGCATAAATACTCCCCCGCAGCCAATGGAATGATCTGGTCAAGCTCGCCATGCATGACCAAAACGGGTTGGTGGATCTTTTTAAGCAGTTCACGCTGGTCCCCATTCCCAAGGGCCTGCAGTGCGGCTCGGGCTACATCTGGTTCCGGCAACCGGCCACTGCGAACAGCAAATTGCAGAATCTTGCGGTATCGTTCTTTCGACATCTGCTCACCGACAAACTGCAAAACAAAAAAATCCCCCAAAGTCTTTTCATAAGCTCGCCCCATGTTGCGATCCAGTGCCCGAACCTGAGTTTCCAGCAGACCATTCGACCAGTTATCGGCCTGGCAAAATCTGGGAGTTGTCGCAATCAGCAGCAACTTCCGTAGGAGCAAAAGATGATCGGCAGCAATCTGCATGGCGACCTGTCCTCCAAGCGACCAGCCGAGCAGATCGACACTGCCAACATCAATCTTACTTGCCCATTCAGATATGGCATTCGCAAACGACCTAAAATCACTAGAAGATGACGGGTCAGATTGTCCATGTCCCGGCAGATCGGGACATAGAAGACGGAAATCGCCTGCCAGTGCCTCAGCCACTTCTGCAAAAACAATCGAGCTCATCGACCAGCCATGCAGCATGATCAGCGGAGAGCCAGTCCCCCATTCTCGCCATGCCAGCTTCTGCCCATTCGAGAGTTCGACAAATTGCACTTCAGGCATTTCAAGCACAAGCAAATTCCTCGTTGACCACGGCGATCAAAGTCTGCGCTGCATGTCGGACTTGGGTCAGTGTATGCGTTGCCATCAGTGTAGCGCGCAGCCTGCAGGTCCCGGGAGCAACCGTCGGGGGCCGGATTCCGCTGAGGAAAATCCCCTGTTCGAAAAGCTTCGCTGCTGCGCCCATGGTTGGTTCCGGATCACCGATCATTACCGGCACAATCTGACTCGTGCTCCCGCAAAGATCAAACCCTTCGACTTTTAATAGTTTTACAAATAGCTGCCGATTCGCTTCCAGCTGCGAGCGGCGTCTCGCGCCCTCCTCTCCGGACACCAGATCGATCGCTGCGATGCTGGCTGCCAAAACCCCCGGGGGCAAGCTGGTAGAAAAAATGAAGCTGCGGGAGCGATTGATCAGGACCTCGATCAAGGTCCTGCGGGCTGCGACATAGGCACCAAAACTGCCGAACGCCTTGCCGAAGGTTCCCATTTGCAGGTCGACGTGATCGAGGCAACCGAAATGTTCCGCAGTACCCCGCCCGGTAGCACCGAGCACTCCCCCACCATGGGCATCATCAACCATCAACCAAGCATCATACTTCTGCTTCAGAGCGACCAAACCTGGCAACGGCGCGACATCGCCATCCATACTGAAGACTCCGTCGGTGATGATCAACCAACGACCTCTACGGGTCTGGGACTCTTCTGCCAATAACTGTTCAAGAGCCACCAGATCGTTGTGCGGATAAATCCTGACCCGGGCACCGGAGAGCCGACAGCCATCGATAATTGATGCATGATTGAGACTGTCGGAGAAAACCGTATCCTCACTGCAAAGTAACCCCTGAATGATACCGTTGTTGGCAGCATAACCCGAATTGTAAACCAGCGCTGCCTCTGTCCCCTTAAAGTCGGCAATCCGCTCTTCAAGCCGATGGTGCACCGACATACTGCCTGAAATTAAGCGACTTGCGCCGGAACCGACACCGAAGTCCCGGGTTGCTTTGCAGGCCGCTTCGATCAGATCGGGATGATCAGCGATGCCGAGATAGTTGTTGGAACAGAGCAACAGGTAATCCTGCCCCGCGATTCTGACACGCGGCCCCTGCGCTGATTCGATTTCGCGCAAGGTCCTCAGCATCCCCTGTCCTTTTAGCTCGGCTAGGGATTCTTCTAACTGTTTCATATTTCTTCCCAAAACCGCGGAGGGTTAATTTGACCAACTCGATTAATCAAATAAGGCTGTCGCTCCAACCAGGCAACCAAATAGCCTAGTCGTTCTTTGCTGCTGCGGACAAAAAAAACCCGTCCGCCCCGCTCTTCTCCCATCGGCTTCAACCAACTGATTCGTTGATACCCGGTCTTCACGGACGCGACATAACCAGCAAGATAATCTGGATCGTCCGACCAGCAAAATTCGGCAACAACCGTCGGGGCATGAACCACCTTCGTTGCGAGAGTCAACGCCTCGATGACATGAGCATTGTCAAGTCCGTGCACGGCCAACAGGGAGCGCAACTGCAGCAACGCATCAGCAGAGAGGTCCATCCGACTGGCTCGCACTCCGCGAGTCAAATCAGCTTCCAATCTTTGGCCGCTGTCTGCATCGATCAACATAGCACCACGCATACTCTGTCCATTAGGAGCAGCCCCATCCGCCAATAGCTTAATTGCCAGTTCGGCAACCTTCCGGTTAACCGTGCAATTTACCAGCATCTCTTTCGCCAGCTCCCGCCCTTGTTGCCAGGATTGCACTTGGTTATTGTGCAGGTCGAGCAAACAACCGAACTGTAAGGCAGCCGGAGCGATTTCCTCAACGCTAATATTAATCTGCTCGGCCCTACCGCGACTATGCCGTAACGCGCGCTGTACCATTTCCGCGGCCACCACCTCAAGTTGGTCTATGGGAACCAAACGTTCTGCTCCGGATATATGTTTGCCGTTACTTTCCGCGCGCATTCGTATACTATTTAAAGGTTTGGACATGGTGGAGAAGCTATCATCTAGTCCCCGCCTTGTCAACCAGAACACAGCAGCTGGTTGACAAGGCGGGGATTTCTTTTTCCTCTGTGACATGTTACACTTCGGAGCCTTAACAAACTCAAAGGATCAAGAAAGACTCACGTGACCAACATTCATCTACTCCAAACAGCAACTCTACTATACTCTCTGGCCGTTTTCGGTTATCTGTTGCTGATCATATTCAAACGTCGCTGGCTGCAATTAACTGCGCAGACATTTATTATTTCCGGTTTTCTGCTGCAAACAGTCTGTCTGCTCTGGCGTTGGAAACTGGCTGGTTTCTTACCTGTTACAAATCTGTTCTCCACCCTGTTCTTCTTCAGCTGGGCGCTCGCCGCTTGTTATCTATATTTTGAGATTCGGTATCGCATTGGAGCCAGCGGCCTGTTCGTCATGTTCCTTAACCTCTGCCTGCTGGGGATTGCGTTGCAGCGGGACGCCGAATTACCAACACTGGTCCCGGCACTCGACACGCCCTTTTTTAGCCTTCACATCGTCTTTTCATTTCTTGGATATGCTTTTTTCGCCATGGCCTTTTCGCTCGGAGTTCTTTTTCTGATACAGCGCTATGTACCGAACCAGCAACTACCGCGGTTAACTACGCTTCGCAAACTGAATGAAGAATCGATTTTCCTCGGCTTCGCCTTATTTACCCTCTGTATGGTCATCGGTGCCATCTGGGCATACTGGGCTTGGGGCTATTATTTCTCCTGGAACATCAAAGGGGTCTGGTCGTTTCTGGTCTGGTTGTACTACTCCGGCATGTGTCACGCGAAATTCGTTCGCCGCTGGCAAGGAACCGGCTACGCCTTACTTTCAATCGCCGGTTTTGGTGTGGTCCTGTTCACTTATCTCGGTATTGGTCTGTTGCTGGAAAGCAACCACCCCCTGGAGTAGCCGATGCTGAGTCGAATCTGGCACCATTGCTGCTCACTGAAACTGGCTATCTACCTCGCATCGGCTGTCACCTTGCTATTGATGGGTGGATCCTTGCTGATTCCATACAACAGTGACATTTTCAGTTCGATGGACCAGATGGCGATGGCAGAGTGGCTAGAACGGGTTGCAGCAGCCAGACTGGGTAAAACTTGGTGGTTTTACCTAGCTGGCGTCCTAACCGTCCTTTTCGGCCTCAACACCATTTGCTGCTTTATCGATTGGCTCAGGCAGATAGGGGCACGCTGGCGGAAATCTGGCGAATATCTGCTACACCTCGGAGTCGCGCTGGTACTGATTGCCTATCTATGGGGTGCAGTGGCCGGTTGGCGCCATAACGGCATGCAATTCAACCTTGGCGAAACAACGGCGCTACCGAATTGGCCCGGGCACTATCTGCGTCTGGAAAACTTCCAACCAATCATGAGCCCGAACGGTCCACCGAAGGATATGATCAGCAGTATTTCGCTGTTACGTGGTGACCAGGTTCTGAGCAGGGGCAAAGTCCAAATCAACCAGCCATTGATGTACCAAGGAGTTGTCGTTACCCCGGTTTCATTCGGTCAGCAACCGATCGGTTTCCGCGCAATACTGAGCAATCTTCAACAGGTTGAACTGCTAACGGGGAAAATCATTCAGCTACAAGACGGTGGTCGATTGCAAATCCTCCGCTTCCTCCCCGACGTTCAGCGTAAAACCAGCGGCGAGATTTTCTATCGCAGCAATAGCCTTAGCAACCCCGCATTCGAGCTGCGATATCTGTCTCCTCGCGGGGCAGCTTGGCAAGGATGGTACTTCGCACGAGAGAGGTTGCCGGCAGAGTTGCAAGCTGCGGGGCTGCAAATCAGATTGTTATCTCCGCTTTACTCTAGTTACAGCGCACTGACGGTCAACTACGACCCTGGTGCAAAGCTAGCCACAATTGGCGGCCTGCTAATGACGATAGGAGTCCTGCTGGCGCTATTCTCCTTCTATCGCAAGCGCCGGAATCAGGACCGCCCGGAAATTTGATCTACAGCCCGATGGCTACGATAGTGAAAAATCCACACTCCGCGACTATCTTCAGCCTCCGGGAAATCGCCCCCCGGCTGCAATTGCTGCTCCATGGTCAGCTCCGGTCGAAGTTCCGCAATTAAATCGGTTAAGAAACCAGGCGGTAGGTGGGGGCCATTTAAACAGGCGAGCAGATCTCCTTTACCTGTGAGCAGATCAGGCAATTTTCGTAACAGCTTCGGCCAATCACGCTCCGCCTTAAAGTTTTTTCCCTGATAGGCAGGAGGGTCGCAGATAACCAAGTCGAATGGCCCCAGTTTCTTCAGTTTGCCAATGCTACGAAAAAGTTCCAGTGGCAAAAAGCTTACCTGTCGAAGATCTAGCTGATTGATGCGGTGATTTAAGCGGCCTAATTCGAGTGCCCCGGAATTCATGTCAAGATTGACAACCTGCTGCGCCCCACCTGCCAACGCAGCAACCGAAAAGCTACAACTGTAGGCAAAAAGGTTCAAAACTCTCTTTCCCTTTGCCAATTGACGCACCAGTGAGCGGCCTACGGCCATATCAGGAAAAAAACCAATGTTCAGCGCCTTCCCGATACGCAATCGATATCGAAGGGCTGCCTCAACAACCTCCATTTCTTCCGGCGGGTTTCCGTACAACGTGCGTACCGGGCCATCCAAAAGAAATCTTTCTTGCAGCAAAATTGTCTTCGCTTTACTGACCTCTGACAACAGCATCCTAACTAACTGCTGTAACCAGTCCTCTTCACGCGGAGCATAAAGACTGAGCAACAAAACCGGAGCATACCAATCGATCAACAGATCTTCATAGCCTGGAAAACAATGCCCTCGGCCATGAAACAAGCGCCTCGATTCCCGCCCGACAGGAAGTCGAGAACGAATTTCACATTGAATTGTCTGCATCAGTTCACCCAATTACAAATAATGGTCGGTAAAATTCAAAAACCTGCCTACCACAAACTGAAAATGTTCACAATATCAAGTAGAAAAGTAGAGAGATTCAGGCCATAATATTTAATGGTGAATGAACTGGAGGAGATTGGATGAAAAAAGTTAACCTGCTGATTTTCGTTTTAGCTGTAGTCATCTCGGTTCTGGCCCTGTCAATTTACCTAAAACAGACGCCTCCACCAGAAAAACCTCCCCTCCAAACCCCCAAGGACACTCAACCGGCACCAGAAAAACAGGCGATAGTCCATTATCCAGTCCCAATAACGGAACCTGTCGAAAAAGAAGCTGTCGCTGAGCAGCCACCAAAGGAGGTAGAACCCGAAAAACCAGCGTTGGAACTACCGAAGATACTACCTCCGGTAGAGAACAGTGATAAAAGCATTGAAACAGTACTGGCCGACCTTAACCTTAAACATCATTTGCTGGCCCTACTCGTCAATGACAATTTCATCCAACGTTTCGTCACTATGGTTGACAACCTGACAGGCCAAAGACTTCCTAGGACTCACTTACCAGTGCTGCCCCCCAAAGGAAGATTTCTGGTTTCAGGAACCGCACAGGCCCCTCAAATCAGCAGCCTTAATCACGCACGCTACGATGAACATGTAGAACTGCTGGAATCCGTAGACCCAGATTTAGCGCTGGAAATCTACGTCTATTTCTACCCACTTTTTCAAAAGGCCTACGCCCAACTAGGCTATAAAAACGCCTATTTCAATGATCGTCTGGTCTTTGTTATCGATCATCTGCTGGAAACACCGGACCCTGTTGACCCGATTTTACTATCTCAACCCGTAGTACTATATACTTACCAAGACCCATTGCTGGAACAGCTCTCTTCAGGGCAGAAAGTCCTTCTGAGGATAGGCTCAACCAACAGACAAAAAGTCAAAGAGGTACTAAAGATCTACCGAGATAAACTTGTGAATCTAAAACCCTAAAAAAAGCCCGCATCTTGTCGATGCGGGCTTTTTTTTGGAAGTACTTACTACTAGCTAAAAACTAGTCATGGCTGCTATTCCACGACAGAAAAAGTAAATTGCAAACAGCATTGGCAGCACAACATTTGAAAGAAAGTGGATCATCAATCCACGGCTGCGCCCCCAAATCTTCTTCATCAGCGTCAAACGAAAGTATTCATTATCAGCCATCAGACGAAGCAGGGAAACCACTACGATATAAAAACCAAATAATGCCTTAACAATATCCAGCTCCATAGCAACCTCCGACCAAACGCCGTTATATAAAAAATAACAGATTGATCAAAGCTTTGCAACATATTGTTTTTCCTACTATTTGTGAATAATTACCTAATAAGTAAAAAGAGGCACCACCATAGTGATGTCCC
>NZ_QKAP01000054.1 GCF_003247215.1 Malonomonas rubra
GACAAACCTCCCGGTCCGAGAGCCGAGAGACGACGTTTGTGGGTCACCTCGGAGAGCGGATTGGTCTGATCCATGAACTGCGAAAGTTGGGATGTACCGAAAAACTCTTTTATTGCCGCAGAAATCGGTTTTGGATTCACCAGATCATGGGGCATCAGCGTCTCTACATCCTGCAGGGTCATACGCTCCTTGATTGCCCGTTCCATGCGAACCAAACCCATGCGATACTGGTTTTCAACCAACTCGCCAACGGTTCGTACGCGACGGTTACCCAGGTGATCAATATCATCTACAGCACCCTGTGTGTCCTTTAACCGCACAAGATATTTTATCGACTCAACGATATCTTCCTTCGTCAACGCCCTGTTATTGATATCTATATCCAAACCGAGACGAGCGTTTATCTTGTAACGTCCGACCTCGGACAGATCGTAGAGATCGGCATTAAAGAAAAGGTTATCAAAAAAGCCTTGGGCAACCTCAACAGTTGGAGGGCTGGAAGGCCTGAGTCGGCGGTAAATTTCAAGCAACCCCTCTTCGGAGGATGCAACTTTGTCAACGGCGAGCGTTCTGCTGAAGGAATCTGAATATTTAACACCATCAATAAAGAGTACCTTGAAGGCTGTAATACCGGAGTTCTGCAAGGTCTCAAGAATGGTCTCGGTGATTTCAGTATTGCAGAGCGCAATTATCTCTCCATTCGCCGGATTGACGATGTTTTCAGATAGCACTTTGCCGACAACCGATTCAGCAACAATTTGCACTCGGCTAATTCCTTCGCCCGCAATACGTTTGCACAACGCCTTACTCACCTTCCGGCCTTTTCTGGCTAACACCTCTCCGTTCGCCGGCGAAATAAGGTCGAAGTCAAGTCGCTGTGAAACCAGGGTTTCGGAGTCAAAATCGATGAAAAAATTCTCCCCTTCCTGGGTGATGGTATTCACCGGATAAAACTCGGCCAACAACTCTTCGGAAGTATAGCCGATCGCTTTTAACAGCGTGGTGACCGGGAATTTACGGCGACGGTCAATCCGAACGTGAAGAATATCCTTTATGTCAAACTCAAGATCAATCCATGAGCCACGCACAGGAATTATCCTCGCAGAATAGAGCAACTTCCCGCTGGAATGCGTCTTGCCGTTGTCATGGGTATAGAAAAGACCTGGCGAACGCTGAAGTTGCGAGACAATCACCCGTTCTGTTCCGTTCACGACAAAGACGCCATCAGCGGTCATCATCGGCAGTGAGCCGAGGAAAACCTCCTGCTCCTTGATGTCACGGATAGTCTGAACCCCGGTCTCCTCGTCAACATCAAAGGTGATGAGACGTACCACGATCTTCAGCGGTATTTCATACGTCATCCCACGCTGCTGGCACTCTTCCACAGTATATTTCGGCTCGCCAAATTTATAGCGAACGTATTCGAGGGAACAGAGTCCGTTGAAGTCGTTGATGGGGAAGACACTCTTGAAGATTGCCTCCAGTCCAATATCTTCACGCTCATCAGGATCTGCGTCGATCTGCAGGAACTGCTCATAGGAGATGCGCTGCATTGAGATAAGGTGAGGTGGCTCAATAATCGTTGCAGCCGTGGCAAAATTCTTTCTAACTCGTTCCATATATTGTCCTCGAGGTTGCCAGTAAATCGTTACAAACGTTTTAGCTCAGTCAGGTGCCGAAAATCGATCGATTCAATGGTAAACTGAATCAGTGAGATTTTAAGTATTTTTGAAAATGGTGCGGATTCTTTAAAGTGACGACTGCCGGAAATGTTGTATAATCGAGACGGGAATTCGCGGTGGAATGGAGCGATACAATGATTTCGGACATGTGTTTTCCTTTTTTTATGTTAATTTGACAAACTCGCAAAAAGTCTCCAGATAATGCGGAGCAACACAAGAAATGACCCAGTTACGCAACTGACCCGTTGGCAACAGAAGCACCAGACACCACCGGCACCTCAGCCAAACGGAACAAACAACAGCTATAACCTTGTAATCGCCTGATTTTACTAACTAATATTTTACAAAATTTTCAGCATCCCAAAACACGACACGCTACGTGGCAGAGCCCGTAGCGTGTCGTGTATTTCAGTGCATTCCGTAATGAAATGCCTGTGCCGAGGTGGACTATTTGATCTCTACAACGCCACCAACAGCTTCAATCTTTGCTTTGATGTCAGCACACTCTTCTTTGGTGATACCTTCTTTCAGTGTCTGCGGTGCACCCTCAACCAGCTCTTTTGCCTCTTTCAGGCCAAGACCGGTGATAGCACGAACTTCTTTGATGACCTTGATCTTCTGATCGCCTGCGGATGCAAGGATCGCATCAAACTCGGTTTTCTCCTCAGCAGGAGCAGCATCAGCAGCAACAGCACCAACAGCAGCAACAGCAACCGGCGCAGCAGCAGAAACACCAAATTTTTCTTCGAACTCTTTGATCAGTTCAGAGAGTTCAAGTACGGACATATTAGCAATGAAATCGATTACGTCTTCTTTAGTGATAGCCATTATACAATACCTCGTAGTGAATGTAGTTTACAATTGGTAAGCAGGTGACATTTAGGCCGCTGCCTGTTCTTTCTTTTCCTTGATGGCGTTGAGAACATAGCCAAAGGTACGCGGAACACCGGAGAGTACCTGGACCAGACCTGTGGGAACTCCGTTGAGTACGGACAGGAACTGGGACAACAGTACTTCCTTGCTCGGCAGTTTGGACAGGGCAACAACCCCGGCCACTTCGAGCTTCCCTCCATCAAGAGCGGCACACCTGATCTTGAACTTGTCATGATCATCGGCGAACTTG
>NZ_QKAP01000070.1 GCF_003247215.1 Malonomonas rubra
AACTCGAAGAACGGGTTCGCAACGATTCCTATTTCCAGGAGCGGAATCTCTATCCGAATGTCGATTTCTATAGCGGTATCATCTATCGTGCGATCGGTATCCCGACCAACATGTTCACCGTCATGTTCGCCCTGGGCCGCCTGCCGGGCTGGATCGCCCAATGGACAGAGATGAAGGAAGACAAGGAGAATGCCCGTATCGGCAGGCCGCGCCAGGTCTACACCGGTCACACCTTGCGGTCGTTCGTACCGATGCACGAGCGTAAATAACTCTCAGATACCCGAAAAAAACCAGCTGCATGAAGTGAGGAGCAGCCGAACCACATGGTGATGCTCTTTCCAACAATATGAAAGCAGGAAACGGCCCATTGCAGCCGTCTCCTGCTTTCCTATTTGGCGAGGCTTTTACCAACCGTCACATTCACCACCAGCGGCACGTCGAGCTGCATCGCCTTTTCCATCGATTCTTTAATTATTTCCCTGGCTGCTTCCACCTGGTCTTCAGGTACCTCAAACACCAGTTCATCGTGAATCTGCAACAGCAGCGTCGCCGGAACAGAGGCTTTACGGAGCGCTGCAACCACTTTCAACATGGCAAGTTTGATGATATCTGCGGCGGTTCCCTGGATCGGGGTATTGATCGCGGTCCGCTCAGCAAATTCCCGCTGAATACGATTACTACTGCTGATCTCCGGTACAGCCCTCCGTCGATTCATCAGGGTAGTGACAAAACCATCTTCTTTGGCTTTGACGACAACGTCCTCCATGAATTGTTTTACCCCGCTATAGAGGGTAAAATACCTGTCGATAAAGCTCTGGGCTTCTTTCCGGCTGATGCCAAGCTGACCGGAAAGTCCGAAACTGCTCATACCATAGACAATGCCGAAATTGATGCTCTTGGCGACTCGCCGCATATCGCCGGTTACCAAGAGCGGTGACACGCCAAATATCTGGGCCGCGGTCCGGGTATGAATATCATCACCAGCCGTAAATGCAGCCATCAGAGCCTTATCTCTCGAATAATGAGCCAAAACCCGCAAGTCGATCTGGGAATAGTCAGCCGAGACAAAAAGCTGGCCGTCAGCCGGCACAAAGGCCTGACGAATACGGTTGCCTTCCTCCCCGCGTATCGGGATATTCTGCAGGTTCGGGTTACTGCTCGACAACCGGCCGGTTGCTGTCACGGCTTGATTAAACGAGGTGTGGATCCGCCCGCTTTCCGGGTCCTGCAAGGTAGCCAGCTTTTCCACGTAGGTGGTCTGCAGCTTTGCAATAGTCCGGTACTCGAGGATAAGCGCCGGCAGTTCATGCTTTGGCGCCAACTTTTCCAGCACCTTCACATCTGTCGAATAGCCGGTCTTGGTCTTGCGGCCATGGGGAAGGTTGAGTTCCTCAAAAAGAATCTGACCCAACTGCCGTGGAGAGTTGATGTTGAAACTTTGACCCGCTACTGCATAGATTCGCTGCTCTATCCCTGCAAGTTTGCCTAAAAACTCAGCCGAAAGATCACCAAGGAGATGCTGATCGATACAGATGCCCGTCATTTCCATCTCGGCAAGTATTGGCATCAACGGCATCTCCAGCTCATGAAAGAGGTGGTCGAGCTGCTTTTCAATTAGCTTATCTTGAAACTCCTGCCAGAGGCTCAGGGTACCATAAACATCTTCACAGCTGTAATTGCAGGCATTCTCGGGATCGACATAGGCAAAGCAGTCCTCCCTCTTATCCTGACCAACCACCTCCTCAAATGCTGTCATACGGATGCCAAGGTCACGACAGAGGTCGTCCAACTTCAGCGATCGTCCCGGCACCTCCAGGAGATGGGCGGCAATCATGGTGTCGGCCAAGGGGGGGGCCAGGTTCATCTGCCACTGCCGGTTTATTACAGTGTAGTCATACTTCAGGTTATGACCGATTTTCAGGATTCCCGGAGTAAGCAGTAACGGTGCGAGCACTTCCTTCACCATCTCTTCGTCCAATTGCCCTTCCACTCGAACACCTTCTGCATCCAGATGTCCCATGGGGATATACCAGGCCCGGTCAAGATCACTGCAGAGCGATACCCCGACCAATCTTGCTCGGCGGGCATCGAGCGAAGTGGTTTCGGTGTCGATCACAACCTGCTTTTTACCGAGCAATTCCTGCACCACCTGTTCAAGCTGGATTTTCGTCGTTATACGGCTAAATTTTTCGGTCGTTATTTTCTCAGAAGTGTCAATCTCTTTCAAAAAGGAGGCAAACTCCAGTTCGGTATAGAGTTCGGCAAGCCTGGTATCATCACCCTCACGCAGGGCATAGCGTTCCAGCTCCTCGGGTACCGCTGCATCTTCTTTTAAACGAATCAGATCCCGTGAGAGAAACGCCGAATCCCTATTTTCAAGAAGACGTTCTTTCATTTTTGACGGTTTCATCGTGTCGATACTGTCATACAAGTTCTCGAGGGTCCGGTATTCGGCGATCAGTTTCTCGGCAGTCTTCGGACCGATCCCCGGAACCCCTGGAACATTGTCGGCACTGTCACCGACCAGGGCAAACATATCGAGCAGTTGCTCAGTAGCAACACCGTACTTGTGCTCGATTGCCGCAGCGTCCATAACTTTTTCCTTCATCGGATCCCACATCACCACCGAACCGCCGACCAGCTGCAGCAGATCCTTATCGCCGGAAACAATCACCACCCGAAGTCCGCGCGCACTTAACACCCGTGCGGCCGAGGCGATTAAATCGTCTGCCTCAATTCCCGGCTCCTCAAGTGAGAGAATATTTGAGGAAGCGACAAAATCACGAATATAGGGAAC
>NZ_QKAP01000053.1 GCF_003247215.1 Malonomonas rubra
GTGCAGCTTACTTCCTATCGCTTCCTTCAGACCTTGCCGTTGCCAGCAACGCCCTTGCGATTCGGATTGTCTTCCCCCTGATCAGGGTGACGCCTGCATCTTGCAACAGGCCGGGTTTGCCAGCTCCGCTGGGCAAACCAAAAACCGGCCCGACGCTTGTGCGCCGAGCCGGTCAATAAGCTATATAAAACTTCATAACCGATAACAGATTAAACACCTCAGTCGGTACCATACTTCCAGTCATCGTCGGATTCGCCATCAATCAGCACGACATATTCGAGTGCTTCTGCATCGGCCGCTACCGGTGTCGGGTTGATAAATTCGTCCAGCCAATAAGAAAGTGCTGCTTCACCCATCTGTCCTTCTCCTTGTCTCTTTCGCTTAAGTTTTTCGGCACGGAAATTCCTGTCGTCTTGCGAAACAAGATAAGGGAGTCGGGAAAAGGAAAAAAGCCGTTTCGGAACCAACGGCCGTATACACAAGGCAAGTGGCCGTAAACGTCAGCTAACCGGGAAGAGTAATTTTCTCATCAAAGATGAAACGCATCTTTAAGGCTACGCAGGTACCGCCGACTGACCGGTAACTGCTGACCACTACGAGTTTTTATCTCCGCCAGGCCGTTTTCCAGGGTGGTGATCTCAACGACATGCTGGAGGTTAACCAGGTACTGTTTGTGACAGCGTAGCAGACCGAGCTGCTGCTCCAGCACCTTGAGGGTCAGTTCGGTGAAATATTTGTCTTCGGCGGTAAAAACGTGTACTCCGGTCAGATCAGAGTGAATAAGTTCAACCTCTTGCGGATCGATCAACTTGATCTTGTGCCCCCTGGCACAGGGGATTCGGCTCAGTTGCAGGGAATCATGTTGCGAGTTGCTGCCTTTTTGCAGCGTCGCCTCGATTTTGGCCATGGTCTTCTGCAGCCGTTCAGGATCGATCGGCTTAAGTAGATAATCGAGGGTCTTCTCCTCAAACGCCTTCAAAGCATATTGATCAAAAGCGGTCACAAACACCACATGCGGCATGCTCTCTTCGTCGATCATGCTAAGTAGCTCGAAACCGTCAATCACAGGCATCTGAATATCGAGAAACAGGATCTGCGGCTGTTTTTTGTTGATCAGCTTGATCGCTTCGATGGCATTTCCACAACTGGCGACAATTTCTATATCAGAGATGTCAGCCAGCAGGGTCGCCAACTCCTCGCGAGCATTCAGTTCATCATCAACGATCATCCCCCGTATCATTTACAGCTCTCTTTCATCATAAGGCAATAGCAGCGAAACGCGGGTAGCCTGATCTCTAACACATTCGGTCGCCACACCGAATTGGTTGCCGTAGAGATTCTTGATCCGCTTATCGACGATATTCATGCCGAGACCGTCGCTCTGAATCTTATCACAAAACAGGCCGGCGTTATCTTCGACGACAACCTTTGCCTGGCGACCGATACGATGTGCCGAGATCTTGATCTGTCCACCTTTCAGCAGGTTGGAGATGCCATGCTTGACGGCATTTTCGACAATTGGCTGTAAGGTGAAGGTAGGTATTCTGATCTGGAGCACCTCCGCATCGATCTCCTCGACCACTTGCAGCTGTTCTGCAAAACGCGCTTTCTCGATCACCAGATAGGAATTGACATGCTCCAGCTCCTCTTTCAAGGAGGAAAGGTCACCGGAGCGCTTAAGATTCTTGCGAAAGAATTTCGACAGGTGCAACAACAGACTGCGGGCTTGGTCGGCATCCTTTCGGACGATGGCGATAATGGTGTTCAGAGCGTTGAACAGAAAATGCGGGTTGACTTGGGCCTGGATCAACTTCAACTCCGAATTGACCAGCAGGCTCTTCTGTGTCTTGTAACGGTCACGCAGCAGCTGCTCGCCGAGCAGCTTGGCAAGCCCCTCTCCGAGCGCCTTGTTGAGGTTGAGGAACAACTTGTTCCGCGGCTCGTAAAGCTTGATTGTACCGACCACCTCGTTATCGACCCGCAACGGCACGATCAGCGCCGCGCCGAGCGGACAGTTGCCCGAGAGGGCACACCGGAAAATTTCGTTGACCCCGTCGGCAAAAATGACCTTGTTGTCACGGATTGCCGCCTTGGTCTGCGGCGAAGTAATCTTGAGGCCAGTCAGATGATGATCGGCCCCCACCCCGATATAGGCGAGAATCTTTTTGCCATCGCTGATGCTGACTGCACCGACCCCGGTTTCATCGTAAATAATCTCGGCCAACTGTTTGGCAGTCGTTTCGTTGAACCCCTTGCTCAAAATCCCCAAGCTCCGGTCGGCAATATTGAAAGCCTTGGCGGAAAAAATGGCTCCGACCTTGTCGAACATTGTCTTCCGGTCGCGCATCATACTCATAAACAGAGCCGAACCAACAGCGTTGGCGAACACCATCGGTATTGCGATCACCCGCACCAGAGCCCAAGCCTCACTGAACGGGGACTTCATCAGCAGAAGAATCAGCATCTGCAGCGCCTCGGCAGCCAAAGTTGCCACAAAGGCGACTACTGGGCTGAAGACCTGCTCCGATCTGTTATTGAGCAGCAAATAGATATTGGCCAGCCCGCCAAGCAGGCCAGCGACACTGGTAGCGAGGATATAGGCTTGCGCGGCGACTCCGTTCAGCAGGAACAGGTGCAGAGCTGCCGTTGCGCCGACAACCCCACCGAGCAGCGGGCCAGCAACCAGACCGGCAAGCACCGCGCCGATCACCCCAGTATTGGCGATAGCGCCTTCAATCGGCAACTCAAAGTGGGCCCCGAGCACAGAAAAACCGGAAAAAATAAAATAGAGCAGCAGCTTGTTTTTCGCCGACAGTTGTTTCTCGGTCAACGGTTTAAAGGCTGGAGATTTACTGAACAGGTAAGCAATGACCAGAAAAATGCTCAACTGTTGCAGTAGTTGAAGAATCAGTTCCATGCTGTCCCCTGATTAACAATTGCCCTGAAGGGTAAACATTTTATCCTGCCGGAGCAATCTCGTATACTTGAAGATCGGCATTCCTTCTGCGACAGCGATAATCTGTTCGGGGAGCCCTTCAACTAACAGATTTCCCCTATCAGTAATTCGATTGTTTATTTATCGACAACCCTACTCAAGAATGCAAAAAAGCTAATAAATAAATTTCCGACAACAGCAAAGCCCGGAGTAATCCGGGGACGCAAAGCCACGGGTCCTACTGAGATAGCCGGGTTGCCGAAGATATTGCTGATAACGGCAGTGGGCCTATCTTAGGCATGAAGAGAGGCCTTTTCTATTTTGAGGCAGCGATAATAGGAACGGAAATTCAACCGGCGGAACTGACAGAACAGTTTCGAGAATATTTTAAAGGAGAGACTATGAAGAGCGGAAACCTTTGGGGGGCAATTCCAGAAATCAACAGCCTACGCACTCCACATGACATTCTTCTAGTGTAGGGAGGTTTTTTGAATGAATTATCGAACGGTCTGCTTAATTTTGAAATCGATCGCCAGCAGAAAAACACGCTCTTCAGTTACGTCTTCTCGATTACCGTCCCGAGCATGAACTTCCGGAAAAATTTACTGCAAATTCCCACGACATCAAACTGTTTCCGTCGATCCAGCACCACGAACAAAGTGGCGAAGAATACACTTCCAATGGCCAGGACGAAATCGAAGAAGATCTGGGCAGTATTCTCTCCTCCGATGAAACACAAAACCTGTTCAGCGGATTGGTGACGCAGGCGAAACTGGAGCTGCAGATGGAATAGAGCGAGGTGATGGTTTAAGTCCTTTCAACAACCGTCCTGTTTCAATTTCACCCCTCTTTCCCGTAACCATTCGGTAAGCAGTCCTGCGGCACAGCCAACTCCGGCAGTGACCGCCAAGGCTGTCACCGGACAATTTTTCGCACAAGCCCCACACTCCATACAGGCATCGAAATCAATAATTTTCGCCCGGCCATTCAGCAACTTGAAAACGGCATGCGGGCAGACCTCCAGGCAACGTCCACAACCGATGCAAAGCTCCTCATCATATTTCAAAGTCGCAACATTCTTCAGATAACGAAACTTCTTCATCGTCGTCCTGCTACCCCAGAAGCGCGCAGCCCCACAAAATTGCTGCCGTCAAACCTACTACAACAAGCTTCGGAAGCGCCAGTTGCATTTCTTTGCGAACGCCGGAAAGAGACGTGAACGGGGTGCATCCGGTAAAATTGAAGGCAAAAAACGCGCTGACCGCAGTCAATCCCAGCAGAGTTCCGAGCACGGCTAACGGACTGCTCCCCAAACCGATCGTGATGGCGCAAATTCCACACCAAAGTAAACCGGTCACCACCCCCTTGAGAGTGAAACTCGGTCCGGGCAACCATGGCAATAGCAGCGGCGCCACGGCGGTTCCTGCCAGCATTGCCCCAAGCAGGGCGATGCAGCCATAGACCCCGGAGGGCAAACCTGCAGTCCACCAACCGATCAGAAACACCGAAATCAGAAACGGCAAGATCGATTTGAGCGCCTGCACCAGTTCGACCGGAATCAGCACCGCACGGTCCCGGAGCGAGAAGGTCAATTCACGCATAGCCTCCGTGGTCTGCATACCGTTGTCGAGATAGGCCGGCAGATCACTGGCACGGATGGTCGCATAGTTGACTCGGAACCCGGTCTGCCGACTGACCTCATGAGCAGCCACTCCAGGAGCCCCGAGAATCGGCAGCAGCAGGGTGCGGTGCTGCACCAGGTTAGCCAACTCGGCCTGATCAACCCGCCGCACTAGTTCTTCTGTCCCGAAGCTGCCCTTCCCGGCAGCACACCAGACATTGATGCCAAACGTTTCCAACACCAGCAACCAGAGATTTCGCCCGGCTAGACTGCTGCGGACAATGTCAAAACTCAGCTTATAGTTCGCCGTAACAATCACCGCGCTATTCTGGTCGGGCGTTCCGATTGCATAGAGCCCAGGCGGCACCAGATAGGAATTACGGCCGATCCCCCAGCGAACTTTCCAGCCACCGAAGTGATCCTGAAAATGGAGACGCGTGGATATCTGTGCGACCGGTCCGACTGGAGTTTCAAACCAGTTGAGAAAACCTGGAACTGCTTCGGTAATTATTCCGCCACCGGCGGAGGTCGGAGGACCTCAACAGGGGGGCTTTTCAGTTTCTACAACTTCTCTATTCATCGTTATCCAAACCGTAAAACAGCTTAAACATCAACTCCGCAGGTGCCATCGCAAAACGGCGGGCTGCCACTCTCTCCACAGCTGCAGAGATAAACCTTCTTCTGCTCGCTGATCTCGAAGCGTAACGGCACCACATCACCGGCCGGATGTGTGCCATCACAGAATGGCAGGTTCTGGGATTTTCCACAAGTACAGCGGAAATAGGTTCCCGGTTCTAGGGTCAGGACAATCGGCATTTTAGCATCGGTATTCATTTTCGACATGAGACATCCTTGTTTCAGATAGTTTCAAAACGGTTCAATTCAACATTTTTACGCGAGTTGCGTGGATCGAAAATCTGTCCATTCATAGCGATATAAACTCCGGGCGGCAGCGTCTGCGCGGCAGTGATCGCACTGGCGACATTGTAGATAGCGTCGGTAAAGCGAAACCGGGCCGGCTGCATGGCACCCGTCAAGACGATGGTCTTGCCGGCAATCCCCTGCAGGAACTGCCCGGTAATAATCATGGTATCGGTGCCGTGCGTGATGACAATCTGACGTGCCGGACTCTTTTCCACCGCATTCCGAATCTGTTGTCGGTCGACATCGGTCAACTCCAGGCTGTCCTTGCGCAGCAACGAGGTCACCCGGTAATCAATGGTCAGGTTAGCATCGCGGAACAGCTCTGCAATTTGCGGGTCACCGATCTCGTAATCGCTTTTGGCGTCAAAATAGATCTTATCGATGGTGCCGCCGGTAGTGAAAATTTCGATCTGCACGCTGAAAACTCCTGTCAGAAACTATCTTCGGTAATCGTTCAACTGCCAGTCGTAGTCGAGAAACTTAAGCTTTATTCCCCGCCTTTAATGCGTTCCTGTACAATCTTATCATCACTTAACTGAACCGCATAATCCCCCAGATGATCCACCACAGATTCATGACCCAGATAACCTTCAAAATCGCCTCCAAACCAGTCGAATATCTTCGAAACCTCCAACCGATCTTCGGCGGCATTATAGCGATTGCGACTGCGGTCGGCCAGAAAACGACTCATGCCGTCTTCCAGCTGGGCATCGATCTTGTCGGCAACAAAAGCTTCATCGCGCAGCCCGGTGCAACCGATCGAAGCGCAAGCTATTGCGGTATGCAGCGTGGATCGTCAAAGGCTCCCTTTTGCCGAATCATGGCATGTTCAATTTCATCAAGATCACGCAGCCTCCCCAACAGGGGAAAAAACTTTTTTTCCAAGGCGATGAAAAGAGTGAACCAAGTTCCTTGATCGACTTCAGGTCGGGATATTTGCTGAGAACCAGCTTGATGGTAAAAACGTTGTAAGCGTTGATCAAAAAGCTAGCTGCTCCAGCTTCTTCCCGCTCATGTAGTTCGACAGCTCAGCGATGTTGCGGTCCAGTTGCGCCTCCTGCCGCATGAAGGCGGCATAATCAACCTGCGACGCCACCCCATGGCGGTCCCAGTGCACATATTTCTTTAGCAGCAGGTCCCAGTTTTGATGCTGATGATCAAAGGCATGGACCGGCGACAAAAAAAGGAGCCACACGCTGAACAACAGAATACTTTTTTGATCATGGCGACTCCCTTCGCTTCAGTTAGATTTCAGGCCGGTAGTTCTACTCTTCCAATTCTATCACCAGAGCCTTCCCCAGCAAAATCACTTCAGCGATCTTTCTCCGCGCGCTGCAGACCAGCCGCTGGATGGTGCCGCGTGAAACCCCCATCGCCTCGCCCGCTTCGGCCTGGGTCATCCCTTCGACATCGCAAAGCCGGACCGCTTCCAGCTCATCGTGAGCCAGCGAGACCTTCTCCAGGTCCACCAGCGGCGTACCCGCCGGCTTATAGACCAGATCCTCCGGACGACGATGCTTGCAACAATTGCGCGGTTTTTTCGGACGTGGACTCATCTACCTCTTTTTTCTAAGCTGTTTGTGTCGCTGTCTGTGGTGTCCCGAACACCCGGTCGGTCAATTTCACGTACCAAGCCGCCGACTGCACCTGAATGATGTAAGCTAGCGCGATCACCAGTGCGGCATCCGACCCAGCGGCGCCGAAAGCATTGATAGCGACCGCCAGGGCGATCGACAGGTTGCGCATTACCGTTCCGTACACCAGAGCGATCGCATCGCCGCGCGGCAGAAAAATTTTCCCGACCATGGTACTCAATAAATAATTAAAAATATATAGTGAGAGCAGCGGAATAAAGATCATCAACAGCTGATCCGGCTGCGCGGCGATCGATTTCGCCTTCATCGCCATGGCGATGAAAACGATACCGAGCACTCCCAGCGTCGACAAGCCGGGGAAACGTGACGCGACCTGTTGTTGGAATTTTTGTTGTCCGTACCTTTTCAGCAGGTAAGTTTGGGTCAAAGCCCCGGCAACCATCGGCAGAAAAACGATCAACAAGATCTGTTTAAAAATGCTAAGCAGTTCCACCTTGACGATCGCCCCGAGCAACGCCTCGACATAAAACGGCGTCGCCAGCGAGCCAAGAACCAACCCGACCACGGTCATCTTGACCGCTGCCGGCAAGTTACCCTTGGCAAAGCCGGTCCAGGAGATGGTCATGCCACTGGTCGGCACCAACGCGGCCAACAGCAGCCCCAAAGCCAGATAGGGACGATCGACAAAAAAGACCTTGCCGGCGGCAAAGGCGACAAACGGTATAATGGCAAAGTTGATAAACTGGGTCAGCAGCTGTGCTTTGGCATCGCCCCCTTCTAGCACCTTACGGATTTTCAGGGTGACCATCATCGGGTAGACCATCAGAAAGGTGAACGGTAGGATCATTACTTTGAGTCCTTGGGCCGGAAACTCCCAGCCGAACAGAAAACCGAGCACCATCAGGGTTGGGATCGCAATAATCAGGTTCTTATTCAATTTGCCAAGCAGATTCCACATCATTCTGCCACCTTTAAGCCGCTGCGTCGATAAAAGCTGCCAAAGTGTCAAATGTCTCTTCCAACAATGGCGGAAAATAGGCATCGTCTACCAATTCCGTGATCAGGTCTTTGCCATAGCGCAACATGCGAACCTGGGTCCTGCCCTCTTTACTGAACGCCATGATAAACTTCGGCATCAGTACCGAACGCTCCGCGTTGACGCTCAAACTCTTCGAGGCCATTTCCGGCTTGCAGAGCTGGATCATATGCAGATCGAAGCCCTCAGCCACTTCCTGCCCGTGCACCGTAAAAACATCTTTCATCGCCATTTTTCCATCGTTGTGGACGGTAAACCCTTTTGCGGTAACCAAGGCGATAAAATCGGCAGCGAACTGCTCAATATTTTTAGCCGACTCGGCGCGATAAACACAGGTCAACATGCATTCTCCTTACCATAACAATTCGTTGTTAGTGGCAACTACAGCCATGTCCAGCTCTATGCTGGTGCCCTCTTTCATGTCCATGACCATGCTGCCCTTGCGAGCAGAGCCCAGCTGCGTCAAACTCCTTCAGCCGCTTGTCGTCCAGGCAGAGCAGATTATCTGAAATAGTGGCGCCTGCAGTTTGATAAACCTTGAGCCCAGCCGCCTGCAGGCGGCTAATGGCTCCCGGCCCTATCGAACTGACCACCATTGCATCGATCGGTTCTCCAGCGAGCAACTGCGCTAACCGTGCGCTCCCCGGCTGTTCCGCATGCGCAGAGCGCTTCAGTTCGGAAATTTCCCGACTTTCCGTATCAACAACCAACAACAGGGGAGCCGATCCGAAATGCCCGGAGACCTGACTTTGCAGACCATTGTTTTCTTGGACGGGAAAACAGAGCTTCATGATTATCCTCCTTTTGTTTTGTGCATATACACAAAATAGAGAACAAACATTCGCTTGTCAATATATATAATAAAAAAATAATTTTACACACAAATATGTGTGTACGGGAAAGAAGTCAGGAGCTCGATGAATATTGCTTCAGAACCGCATGGATTCTGGCAGTCAATATGTCTAGATCGGCCGGGCTCATCACAAACGGCGGCATCACATACACCAGCTTGCCGAAGGGGCGCACCCAGATCCCCTGCTCAACAAACATCGGCTGGATGGTGTGCATGTCGACCGGCTCGAGCATTTCCACCACACCAATGGCACCGAGCACCCGCACCTCGGCAACCGAATCGAGTTGACGGCAGGGAGCCAAACCGGCCTCAAGTCCAGCTTCGATCTGCTTGACCCGCTGCTGCCAGTCGCCCTCTAGCAACAGTTCGATGCTGGCACAGGCCACCGCACAGGCAAGGGGATTGGCCATAAAAGTCGGACCGTGCATAAAAACCCCAGGATCGCCGGAAGACAACCCTGCTGCGATCTTGCTGGTCGCCAAGGTTGCGGCCAGGGTCATATAGCCGCCGGTGAGCGCTTTGCCGAGACAGAGGATATCAGGAAAAATCCCGGCATGCTCACAGGCGAACAACTTGCCGGTGCGACCGAAACCGGTCGCTATTTCATCGGCAATCAGTAGAAGATCGTACTGGTCGCAGAGCTGCCGTACCTGACGGAGATATTCCGGGGCGTAGAAGCGCATCCCGCCAGCCCCCTGCACGATCGGTTCGAGGATTACTGCGGCGATCTCACCGTGATGTTGCTCGACCAGTGCCCGCAAATCGGCAATATCCTCATCCCGCCATTCGTCATCGGTCCGACAGGTCGGCGCGGCGGCAAATAGATGTTGCGGTAGCAGGTGGCTAAAAATGTGGTGCATCCCGGTGACTGGATCGCAGACCGCCATCGCGCCGAAGGTGTCGCCATGATACCCGTTACGAATGGTCAGCAACCGCGACTTCTCCGGCTTGCCTAGAACATACCAGTACTGAATTGCCATCTTGATCGCCACCTCGACCGACACCGATCCCGAATCACAAAAGAAAACATGCTGTAATGGTTCCGGCGTCAACTCAACCAGCAGTTTCCCAAGCTTCGCCGCCATCGGGTGGGTCAGCCCGCCGAACATCACGTGTGCCATCTTCTCCAACTGCTGGTTGGCGGCAGTGTTCAGGCACGGGTGGTTATAGCCGTGGATTGCCGACCACCAGGAAGACATGCCATCGATCAACTCGCGACCATCGGCAAGCTTCAGCCGTACCCCTTCCGCCGCCACTACCGGAAATACCGGTTGCGGATCGGTCATCGAGGTATAGGGGTGCCAAAGGTGATAGCGATCGAAATCGATCCAGTTTTCTATCTTGTCGGTCATCGGCAGCTCCTCAAAACTTGACGCATACCGCTCGTAAGAAGACACATTGGTAACGGACTCTAGGAAACGGGTAGTTTAGACAGCACATTCCGAAACTGCAAGCGAATCACAATTAACATTCAGAGGTAGAGTCGAAGCGTTTGCTTTTCCTTCCTGCAAAACCTCACATCCGAATCAACAAACTCAAAAAAATCCTGTGAAAACCCCAAATTGCTCTGGCCCTTTTGCGGAAAATTTCCAATTCCGGGAGACTC
>NZ_QKAP01000029.1 GCF_003247215.1 Malonomonas rubra
CTCCCTGCAGGTCAGTACCGCCAATGACACCCAGCTCCATAAGTACCAAGTTGTCGATGGCCAACTGCAAGCTCCACAGAGGCCTATTCTGAGCAACTATGCAACTGACGGATTCGAACCAGATCAGGAAAAGAAGCCCCTGCAGAAGGCCGTAGATAATTTCATTGGCATGATCAGTTCGTCAAAGAAGACCGACATGCCCGAACCCGGACTCGGTATCCAGCAGAATCAGCCGCATGCCGGCATCTGGATGAGTCAGCAGATCACCAGCGAGCCGTTGGGCCTGACCGTTGCTGACCTGACCGGTAACCAAAAGTTGGAAATCGCCATTGCTCTGGCGGGGGAGGTAGTTGTTGCCCAGCTTAACGATCAGCATGAGTACACGCAACTTGCTGCCCTTGACCTGCCGAAGAATCTGAAAATTTTGGGTATCGACAGTGCGGACCTCAATGGTGACGGCAAGAGCGAACTCTACCTGAGCGCGGTGGACAAATATCTTCCCCAGTCATTTGTCGTCGATCTGATCGATGGGGAATTGCACATCAGCATTCGCAACGTCCCCTGGCTGCTACGCACTATCAGCCTGAGTGACCAGAATCAGACCCTTGCCGGGCAACGTTGGGATTCCAAAGAAGGTACTTTTACTGATAAACCGTTTCTGGTTATTCGGAATGGGAACAAGCTGGAAACAGGCCAGCCACTTTCGCTGCCGGATCAAATCAACATTTTCAGCATTGCCTCGCTGGGCGGGGAACAAAACAGTCGACTCTACACGTATCTTACCGATGACGATTATCTGAAAGTCAGAACCGATCAAGGAACCGAGCTCTGGGAATCAGCGGACTATTTTGGCGGCAGTGAGATTTTTCTTGAACAATCTCCCCAATATTCTTCAGACCCTCTTAACAAGTTCTATTACATTCAGCCTCGCATCCTTACCACTGAGAAAGGCCAATTGCTGATTCCCCAAAATGAAGGTTGGCGCACCCTGGAGCGCTTCCGCATGTTCAAAGCCAGCCGGATAATCTCGATGACTTGGAACGGATTTGCCCTGGAAGAAAACTGGCGAACTACGACCCAACAGGGCTACCTCGTCGATTTCAACTATGTGGATGCGGACAATGACGGCCAAAAAGAACTGCTGATGCTAGTGAAATTCAAACACAAAGGAGTGCTCAACGCTCCCCGCTCGGCCCTTGTTCTCTACGAACTGAACTAAGCGGAATCTTTGCCACAGAGTACAGACAAAGATGCCCCACCAACACCAATTACGACAAACCCTATGGCACTGATTGTTCTACAGCAACTTTCCCATGCCTTCGGTGGCCCGAAACTATTTGAAGATGCTTCGTTGCAGATCAAAAGCGGTGACCGGATTTGTCTGCTCGGCCGCAATGGGGCTGGCAAATCGACCCTGTTGCAAATCATCAACGGCACCCTGCCGCATGACGAGGGAAACATCATTCGCCAGCAGGGGCTGAAAACAGCGCTGGTGCCGCAGGAGTTCCCCGTCGACTGGTCGGGAACGGTACGCAACTTTCTGCAGCAATCGGCACCGGACGCCATCAGCCTGGCGCAGGTGATCAGCCAGCTGGAACTTGACCCGGAAGCGGGAGTCAACACCCTTTCCGGCGGCATCAAGCGGCGGGTACTGCTGGCCAACGCTCTCAGTCACGATCCCGACCTGCTGCTGCTCGACGAACCGACCAACCATCTCGATATCGCCGCCATTCAGTGGCTGGAAGATTTTCTGCTGCGCCTGCGCAAGACCCTGATCTTTATCAGCCACGATCGCGCTTTTGTCCGCAAACTGGGAACCCGCATCGTCGAGGTTGATCGCGGCAAGCTACAGGATTACCGCTGCAGCTACGACCAGTTTCTCGACCGGCGCGAGGAAGTGCTCAACGCCGAAGAGAAGGAGTGGGCGCGTTTTGACCAGAAGCTGGCCGAAGAGGAGATCTGGATCCGCAAGGGGATCAAGGCGCGCCGGACCCGCAACATGGGCCGGGTGCGCGATCTGCTGAAAATGCGCGAGGAACGCCGCCAGCGCCGCGAACGAACCGGCAACGTCAAGCTGCAGCTGGAAACCGGCCAACGCAGCGGCCAGATGGTGCTGGAAGCGGAAAACCTGAAATTTTCCTTCCCGGACGGCAAGCAGGTAATCGACAACTTTTCATTGCGAGTGATGCGCGGCGACCGCATCGGACTGATCGGGCCGAACGGCAGCGGCAAATCGACGCTGCTGAAAATCCTCACCGAAGAGCTGCAGCCCAACTCCGGAACCTTACGTCACGGCACCAACCTGCAGATCGCCTATTTCGACCAACTGCGCGATCAGCTCGACGAAGAGAAGAGCGTCAAGGACAACCTCTCCAGCGATCACGATCAGGTATTGATCAACGGCAAACCGCGCCACATCTACGGCTACCTGCAGGACTTCCTTTTTACCCCCGATCGCGCCCGCACGCCGGTCAAGGTGCTCTCCGGTGGCGAAAAAAACCGTCTGCTGTTGGCCAAGCTGTTCACCCGACCGGCCAACCTGCTGATCCTCGACGAGCCAACCAACGACCTCGACATGGAAACCCTAGATCTGCTCGAAGAGCTGCTGCTCGACTACCAGGGCACCGTGCTGCTAGTCAGCCATGACCGCAGCTTTCTCGACAACGTGGTCACCAGCTCGCTAATCTTCGACGGCAGCGGCACTATCGAAGAGTTCATCGGCGGCTACGCTGACTGGCAGCAGCAGCGGAAGAAAAGCGCTCAACCCATCACCAACAAGCCAAAACCGAAAACGGGACGGCCACGCAAACTCAGCTTCAAGGAAAAGCGGGAACTGGAAGAGCTGCCGAAACGGATCGATGCCCTGGAGACCGAACAGGCCGAATTGCACGAAACAATGGCCGATCCGAACCTCTACCAGCAAGGCGACGGGGCGAAGATCGCTGGCATGCAGGAACGGTTGACGGTGATTGAAGCGGAACTGGAACAGACCTACCTGCGCTGGGAGGAGTTGGAGCAGATCCCGGAATAACCATCAGGGGTTCAGCTTCGTACCACAATATTTACAGTGGTTTGCATCAGGTGCGTGTCCTTCGGCGCTGCATTGCGGACAGCTCTGCGTCGTAATCTGCTGGGAAACGGTCAGCTCCGCGGTCACGATCCCAGTCGGAATGGCGATAATTCCGTAACCAAGAATCATCACCAGCGAAGCGAG